>CAKOJO010000001.1 GCA_934090595.1 uncultured Bacilli bacterium
TTTATAATTAAATTATATCAAAAAAAAGACAGAAATTGAATTTCTATCTCATAAAAATCTTAAGTTAATAACATTGCTAGTTTTAGTCTTCTTTTGGTTTTATTACAACGTATCTGTTTGGTTCTTCACCTTCACTTTGTGTTATTACATCTTTTGAATTTGTTAATACGTTATGAATTATTCTTCTTTCATATGAATTCATTGGTTCTAAACTAACTGGTTGTTTAGATTTTGCAACGTCTTTTGCTGTGTATTTAGCAAGTTTTTCTAATCTTGATTTTCTTTGATTTTTGTAATCATTTACGTCTACAGTAAATTTGTAGAATGTATTATATTTTGTTGAAACCATTTGACTTGCTAGTGTTTGCAAAGCATCAATAGTTTTTCCATTTTTACCAATTAAAACTGAAGATGTTGATGAGATTATGTTATAAATTAATTGTGTATCTCTTGTTTTTGTTTCAATGTTACAATCAAATCCCATATCTTTTACTATTTTGTATAAAAAGTCCTTTATTTCTTTATTTAGTTCTGATTTTGTTATAGCAAATACTTCAACTTTTTTATTAAATAGTGTTTTTTTTGTTTCTTTTTCTATTATTATTACTTCATCTTGTTTAGCATTTAAATCTATTAAAGCATTAGATATTGCTTCTTCTTTTGTTTTTCCTATATATGTTTTATTTTCCATTTTTAAGACTCCTGTTAACTAATTTATTTTGGACTATTGTAAATAATGATGATGTAATCCAGTAAAATGCTATTGCTGTTGGTAGAGTAAATGCCATGAATCCTATGAATATAGTCATGAAATTCATCATCATGTTCATTTGATTTGCCATTGCGTTATCTTTATCTTGCATTTGTTTATTATTTTTATATGAGAAATATGTTGTTACAATAATTAGTGCTGGTATTATTATGTAATACCAATTTCCATTTGTTATAGCAGTCCATGGTGTTATTCCCATATTTATTCCTATAAATGTTTCTTCATATATTGCAGGAACTCTTTGAATCGCTTCCCAGAATGCTAATAGAATAGGTAATTGTAAGAAAGCAAATATGCATCCTGACATTGGATTTATGTTGTATTTTTTATATATTGCTAACATTTCTTGACCTTTTTTATTCATTGATTCAGGATCTGTTTTATTTTCATATTTCTTTTCTAACTTAGTTAATTCTGGTTGAGCTTTTTTCATCATTTCAGATTGTATAGCAGTTTTTTTAGTTACTGGGTATAATATTCCTCTTAATATAAGAGTTATTATTACTAATGATATTGCTATGCTACCTACTATTTTACTTAGGTTTATTATTATGAATGCTAATGGTCTTACGAATAGAGTGTTCCATAGCCCTTCATATTCTCCAGATATTTTTAGATTGTCACAATCTGGTAATTTTGATATATCTTTTTTGTTGTCTTCATATAGTTTTATTAATTCTTTATCTGTTGGTTTACATACTATGTTTTCTGTTACATTTTGGCCAGTTTTTTCATATTTTACTGGTTTATTATCACTGTCTGTTAATGTTTTTGTACAACCAGATAGTGTTATTATTAGTAAAAAGACAGTTAATATTTTAGTTATTTTATTTTTCATATTGTTCTCCTTTTTTAAAAATAGAAATTAGTTGCTGTTCCATTTCTTGATAAGTAATGTCAACAGCATCCTTCTTTATGATAATTATATATTTTTTATTATCTCGGTAAATATTTTTATTATTATCTATTATTGCTTTAGTTCTACGTTTTAATTTGTTTCTTGTTACAGCGTTTCCTATATGTTTTACAAATGTTATACCAAATTTTGGAATATTAGAATCGTTGTTTTCTATATTTAATATAAAGTATTTGTTTGAAACACCATTTCTTTTTTTTATTATTGAACTAAATTCATCTGATTTTTTAATGATATTAATTTTTTTCATATTTACCCCCTTATAAGGAAAAAACCACTTTTTCTAGTGGATATTATTTTGATAATTTTTTTCTGCCTTTTCTTCTTCTGCTGTTAATTATTCCTGATTTCATACGTGAGAAAAAACCGTGTTTCTTTTTCATTCTACGCTTATTAGGTTGATATGTTCCTTTTTTCACTTCTTGCACCTCCAAACTTATTCGCTATTATTATAAGAAAAAAATAGGGTAGTTGTCAATGTTTTTTTTGAAATTAACAGTTTCAACGTTAATTAACAGTTAATAATTGTTGCATTGTTAATTTGTTAATAAAAAAATTGTTGAAATTTGTTGAAAATTAATTTATTATATATAAACAAAGGAAATCGTATGTTAATAAGTCTGTTAATAACTTGTTAATAACTTTTTTACTATTTTATTTTTTAACAATTTGTATTACAATGTAATTAGTTGCAAATACTTTATGATGGGGAGAGTGGTTTCGATGGACAATAATTCTTTATGGAAAAAAGTTTTAGATGAAATTAGTGTTAATTTAGATTCAATGTCTTTTGAAACCTGGTTTAACGGAATTGATTTCTTTGATATAAAGGATAATAGTATACGTTTAGTTGTTCCTATTATGTTTTATAAGAATCATATTGATGAACATTATAAGCAATTGATATTAGATAGTTTTAACAAGTTATTAACAAATCCTGTTGATAACATAGTTTATATTTTACAGAAAGATTTAAATAGCATTTTAGAAGTTGAAAAAAAAGAAAATGAACCAGTTAAAGTTAACGATTTTAATTCTTATAATAGTTTTAATTCCAATTTAAAAAGTAATTATACTTTTGAAAGCTTTGTAGTTGGGGAGTCTAATAAATTTGCACAAGCTGCTGCTTTAGCGGTTGCAGAAAATCCTGGTACTATGTATAATCCACTTTTTATTTATGGCAATAGTGGACTTGGTAAAACTCATTTAATGCATGCTATTGGTAATTATATTGTTAACAAACACAAACTTAGAGTTTTATATGTAACTTGTGACAACTTTATGAATGATTTTGTGGGATTATCTAGAAATAATCAACAGAATATGAATAATCTAGATTATATTGAGTTTTTTAAAAATAAGTATAGAAATATAGATGTTTTAATTATTGATGATATTCAATTTTTAGGTGGTGCAGAGAAATCTCAACAAGAGTTCTTTCATACTTTTAATAACTTGTATAATGATAGTAAACAGATAATTGTTTCTTCTGATAGGTCTCCTGAAGATTTAAAGTTTCTAGAAGATCGTTTAAAAACTAGATTTTGTTGGGGATTACAAGTTGATATTGATCCTCCGGATACTTCTCTTAAAGTAGCAATTATAAAGAAGAAGATTCGTGGAGAAAATATTATACTTAATGATGATGTTGTTAATTATATTGCTTCCAATGTTGGAAATGATGTCAGACAGCTTGAGGGTTCGATAAATAGATTGGTTGCTTATTCCGCTATTATGAATGAAAGTAATATTACAGTTGATTTTGCTATGGAAGCCTTAAAAGATTTTACAAAGAAACAAGTTACTGATAGCAATAATATTAGGAGAATTCAAAAAGAAGTGGCTAATTTTTATAAGATTTCTTATGAAGATATGAAGTCTAAAAAAAGAACTCCTAGTCTTGCTATTCCAAGGCAAGTTGCTATGTATTTATGTAGAAAACTAACAGATGAGTCGTATGAAAGAATTGGAATTGAGTTTTCTGGTAAGAATCATGCTACTGTAATACATGCATGTAATAAGATAGCGGGAGAAATGAAAACTAATAGTAGTTTAAAGAGCGCTATTGATGATATTGAGAAGCAATTAACATAGTGATGTTAGTAGATGTTAATAAGTTAATGATTTATTAACATAATGAAATTAGTTTAAACTGTTTATAGATAAGGAAATTGATGACTTATTAACAATATTAACAGTAATAATATAAATAATAAATATATTAAAAAGAAAGAAGGAATGAAATATGAAATTTAGAATTAAAAAAAATGTTTTACTTGAAGCACTTAACAATGTTTCAAAGGCTTTATCAAATAAGAATATTATACCAATACTTTCAGGAATAAAATTTGAACTTTTTGATGATAAACTAGTTCTTACTGCATCAGATAATGATATAACTATTCAATCTATTATTGAAAAAAGTGATGATATTGAGATTGTTAATACTGGTAGTATCGTTATAAAAGGTAAATATATATTAGATATAATAAGAAAATTAGAAGATAAGTTTATAAATGTTGAACTTTTTGATGATTATAAGGTAATGATTTATACTGAAAATAGTGAATTTAGTTTAAATGGTATTGATATTAAGGAATATCCTCAAATAGATTTAACACTTTCTTCAGATGTTATCAGTTTATCTGTTAATGAACTTAAAAATATGATTGCTCAAACTAATTATGCTACTAGCATGGATGAGGCTAGAGTAGTGTTAACTGGTGTTAATATAAAAGTTGATGATAAGTTATTAGAATGTAGTGCAACTGATTCTTATAGATTAGCACTTAAAAAAATTAATTTATCTGATAGTTTTGAAAAATTAGTAGATATTATTATACCAAGTAAAAATTTAGGTGAATTATTTAAGATTTTACCTAGTGATTTTGATGGTAACGTTAACATGTACATATATAATAGTAAGATTATATTTGGTTTTGAAAACATTATATTTCAATCTAGATTAATTAGTGGTAATTATCCTAATACAAAGAATTTGATTCCAAATGATAGCTTATTTGATTTAAGAGTCAACAGAAGTGAGTTTTTTAATATGGTTGATCGTGCTAGTATACTTAATAATGATAAAGATAATAATATTATTACTTTAGAAATTAACGATAATTTGTTAAAAATTACTTCAATGTCTTTAGAAATAGGAAAAGTTGAAGAAAAAATGAATGTTAATTGTTCTGAAAACATAAGAATTTCATTTAGTAGTAAATATATGATGGAAGCTTTATCTAAAATTAAGGGTGATGAAGTTGTACTTACTTTTGTTGGTGAAGTAAAACCAATTTTATTAAAGGAAGCAAATGATGATAGTCTAATTTCTTTGATTTTACCTATTAGAACTTATTAAATTAAAAAAAATTGACCAAAAATTTGGTCTTTTTTTTAATTTTTATAGTTTTCGACATTTTTCGATAAATTTCGACATCTCTGTATGATAGGGTATTGATCAATATATTTTTATATATTAATTTTTGTGTGTGGGGGTGATATTATGGATTATGATATTAATAGAGATACAGTAATGATTATTCCAATAAATGATAAGAAATCTAGAGTTATTGAAACTAATAGTGATTATATAGTTGATGATAATGCTTATTCTATTATGGAACGTAGTTGTTTGTATTTTGGAAGTTCATATGAAGGAAGACTTATGAGTTCAAAAAGTATTTTGGGTAGTGTTTATAAGGCTCCAATAGTAATTGAAGAAAGTAGAAGTATTATATTTTTTCCTGTAAAATCTTCTGTTGTGAAACAAAATATTTGGATTTCTTTGAATAATTTAGTTAGTTATAATAAACATGATAAAAAAACTATTATAACTTTTAAAAGGGACAAACAAATTTTATTGGATATTCCTTATTTTTCTATTGATAGTCAGGTTCTTAGATCTACTTTATTGGAATCTGTTATTCGTAGAAGAAAAAATGAAGAAAAAAACGATTAAAAGTATTAAAATCGTTTTTTTTTAGGGCGTTTTATGGTATAATATATGTGCAAGTATGAGTATACTGGTTTGGGAGTTGGTGCAAATTTGAGATATTTTTATTTTATTTTGAAATATGTATGTTAAAAACTTAAAAATTATTAATTTTAGAAAAATTGAAAATATTGATATAGAACTTAATAAAAATATTAATGTTTTTATAGGAAATAACGCTCAAGGAAAAACTAGTATACTTAATGCAATTTATATGTTAGCTCTTACTAAGTTTGACAAGAATGTGACAGATGAAGAAATTATTAAAAGAGGTTTTTTATTTGGAAAAGTTAGAGGTACAGTTAAAGTAGGAAAAATTAGTAAAAAAATGGAAGTTATCTTGGAAAAAAATACTAAAATTCTACGAATTGATGGTAATATTTGTAATAGAGTTACTGATTATTTATCTAATTTGAATGTTATTATGTTTTCTCCAGATGACTTAGATATTGTTAAAAAATCTCCTTCTATAAGGAGAAATCTCATGAATGTGGAATTGTGTCAATTGTATCCTTCATATGTTAAGGTTTTAAATGAGTACAATAAAATACTCAAGATTAGAAATGAATATATAAGGAAGAATTTTAACAATATAAATGTTGATTACTTTGATGTTATTACTAACAATTTAATTGATCGTGCAATTATTATAATGAATTATAGAAAAATATTTATTTCTAAGTTAAATGAGAATATTTCTAGTGTTTATTATAAGATTATGAAACAAAATGGTCTTAGAATTAATTATTTATGTAATTTACCATGTTGTAATAAGGGTGAACTAATTAGTTTTTATAGAGAAAATTTTGTTAATGAAATTAATCAAAAAATTACTTTGTATGGTCCACATAGGGATGATTTTGATTTTTATCTTAATGATGAAAATTTGAAATTATATGGTTCACAGGGACAACAGAGAGTTGCAATATTGTCGTTAAAACTTAGTGAGATTGGTATATTTAAAGAAATAAAAGGTTATTATCCTATTGTGTTATTGGATGATATATTTAGTGAATTGGATATTGAAAAAAGAAGTAATTTATTAAAATTTATAAAGTCTAATATACAGTTTATAATAACTACTACTGATGTTAAAAATATTAGTTCAAAGATATTGGATAAAGCTAGTATTTTTAATTTAAAGGATGGAAAAATTGTTAAATAGGAAGTGAAATTATGGAAGAAAATCAAAAAAAATATGATTCTTCTGCTATTCAAGTTCTTGAAGGATTAGAAGCAGTAAGAAAAAGACCTGGTATGTATATAGGTACTACTGATGTTAAAGGATTGCATCATTTAGTTTGGGAAATCGTTGATAACTCTATTGATGAGGCTTTAGCTGGATATTGTAAGAATATTGATATTATTATTAATAAAGATAATTCAATTACTGTAAAGGATGATGGACGTGGTATTCCTACTGATATCCATCCAAAAACTGGTATTAGTACTGTTGAAACTGTTTATACTGTTCTTCATGCTGGTGGTAAGTTTGGAGGAGGCGGTTATAAGGTTTCTGGGGGACTTCATGGTGTTGGTGCGTCTGTTGTAAATGCTTTATCTAAATGGGTAGAGGTTAAAGTTTATAAGAACGGTGAAGTTAATTATATAAAATTTGAAAATGGCGGGCATACTGTTGAACCTCTTCATGTAATTGATAAATGTAGTGAGAATAGAACTGGTACTACTGTTACTTTTAAACCTGATGCTGATATATTTGATAGTGATGTTTTTGATTATGATACTTTGAAAACTAGAGTTCGTGAATTAGCATTTTTAAATAAGGGTCTTTGTATTACATTAAGAGATGATAGAGATTACGAAGATACTACTGGTGAAAAATTTATTTATGAAGGTGGTATTAGTGAGTATGTAAGGTTTATAAATCAAGGTAAAACACCAATTCATGATGATATTATTCATTTAGAAGGAGAAGAACAAGGAGTGTTCTTTGAAGTTGCTATGCAATACAATACTAGTTATAATGAAAATATTTATTCTTTTGTTAATAATATAAATACACATGATGGTGGTACACATGAAGAAGGTGTTAGACGTGCTTTAACTAGAGTTATTAATAGTTATGCTAAAAAGAATAATATGCTAAAGGATAAAGATGATTCTTTGACTGGTGATGATGTTAAAGAAGGGCTTACAATGATAATTTCTTGTAAACATCCAAATCCTCAATTTGAGGGACAAACTAAAGGTAGACTTGGTAATAGTGAAGTTAGAAAACTTGCTGATAGTGTTTTTTCATCTGGTTTTGAAAGGTTCTTATTAGAAAATCCAGAGGATGCAAAAATAATTATTAATAAGGCTATTCTTGCTAGTAGGGCTCGTAATGCTGCTAGAAAGGCAAGAGAGATTACTAGAAAATCTGATTTATCTACTACTAACTTTTTTGGAAAATTATCTGATTGTAAGAGCAAGGATCCAAAAGTTTCTGAAATATTTATAGTCGAAGGGGATAGTGCAGGTGGTTCTGCTAAAAAGGGTAGAGATTCAATGACACAAGCGATTCTTCCTTTAAGGGGTAAGATACTTAATGTAGAGAAGGCAAGACTTGATAGAGCACTTTCTAATGAGGAAATAAGAACTATTATCACTGCTTTTGGTACTGGAATTGGAAATGAGTTTGATTTATCTAAACTTAGATATGATAAAATTATTATAATGACCGATGCGGATGTTGATGGTTCTCATATTAGAGTTTTATTATTGACTTTATTTTATAGATTTTTTAAACCAATAATTGAAGGTGGGCATGTATATGCTGCACAACCTCCTTTATTTAGAATTACTCATGGTAAATCACGTAAATATGTTTTGAATGAAGAAGAAAAGGAAGCATATTTATCAACTTTACCTGATAATGTTCGTGCTCGTGCTGAAATTGCTCGTATGAAAGGGCTTGGTGAAATGGATGCTGAAGAGTTGAATGAAACAACAATGGATATAGAAAAAAGAGTTTTAAGAAAGATTACTGTTGATGATTGTATGGCTGCTGATCAAATTTTCTCTAAGTTGATGGGTGATGAAGTAGAACCTAGAAGAACTTTTATTGAGGAAAATGCTAAGTATGTACAAAATCTTGATATTTAGGAGGTACTTTTATGGATAATAAAGATAATATGGAAAATGTTGAAAAATCTACTTTAAATAGTTCTGAGACCTTTGATGAAGAACTTGAAAAAGTAGAGGTTGATGTTGATAAGTTTAATGGATATTTTCATGAAAGAGATAGTTTGGCTGAAAATAATATAGTTGATGAAGTTAAAACTTCTTTCTTGGAATATTCAATGAGTGTAATTACGTCTCGTGCTTTACCTGATTTAAGAGATGGTCTTAAACCTGTTCATAGACGTATTTTATGGAGTATGTTTAATTCTGGTTATACTCCAGATAAACCGCATAGAAAGAGTGCAAAAACTGTTGGTGAAGTAATGGGTAATTATCATCCACATGGTGATAGTTCTATTTATGAAGCTATGGTAAGAATGGCTCAAGATTTCAATCAACGTTATTTATTAATTGATGGTCATGGTAATTTTGGTAATATTGAAGGCGATGGGGCTGCTGCAATGCGTTATACTGAATCTCGTTTATCTAAATTATCGCTTGAACTTCTTAGTGATATTAGAAAAAATACTGTTGATATGACTAAAAACTTTGATGAAACTCTTGACGAGCCTGTTGTTTTACCTAGTAGATTTCCTAATATTTTAGTTAATGGAACTATGGGTATTGCTGTTGGTATGGCGACTAATATACCACCACATAATTTAGGCGAAGTAATTGATGGATGTGTTGCTTATATCGATAACCCTGATATTGACACTTTAGGATTGATGCAATATATAAAGGGTCCAGATTTTCCAACTGGAGGAATTATTCTTGGTAATTCAGGTATTATGAGAGCTTATCAAACTGGTAAGGGTACAATTACTATTAGAAGTAAGGCTGAAATAGTTGAAAATGGTAATCATTCTAGTATAGTCGTTACTGAAGTTCCATATGGTGTTAATACTATGGATTTAAAGAATAGAGTAGCTGAACTTGTTAGGGATAAGGTTATTGATGGTATTTCTGATTATCATACTGATTTGAAGAATGGTGTTAAGATTACTATTACTTTAAAGAGAGATGCTAATCCTCAAGTTGTGCTTAATAATTTATATAAACATACTAATTTTCAAATTAGTTATGGTATAACTTTATTGATGATTGATGGAAAAACTCCTAGAACGTTAGGATTAAAGGATATTATATCTAAATATATTGATCATCAAATGGAAGTTATTGTAAGAAGAACTAGATTTGATTTGGAAAAAGATGAAAAACGTGTTCATATATTAGAAGGATATAAAATTGCACAAGATAATATTGATGAAGTTATTAAGATCATTAAAGCTGCTAAGAGTGATGTTGAGGCAAAAGAAAAATTAATGGCTAGATTTGGTCTTACTGATGTACAAACTGATGCTATTTTAGAATTAAAATTACGTCGTTTAACTGGATTGGAACGTGAAAAGATTGAAGCTGAGTTGCAAGCGTTATTACTTGAAATCGAAGAATTAAAATCTATTTTGGCTAGTAATGAAAAGGTTCTTGCAATTATTAAGAAGGAAATGTTAGAAATTAAGGCTAGATTTGCAGATGAAAGAAGAACTTCAATTGATATGACTGCTATTGATTATATTGAGGATGAATCTTTAATACCTGTTGAAAACATTATGATTTCTCTTACAGAAAAAGGTTATATCAAAAGATTGTTAACAAGTACATATAGATCACAAAATCGTGGTGGTGTTGGTATTAAGGGTATGTCTACTAATGAAGAGGATTTTGTTAATAAGTTAGTTACTTGTTCTACTCATGATCATATATTATTCTTTACTAATTTCGGTAAGGTATATAGAATAAAGGGTTATGAAATACCTGAATCTAGTAGACAATCTAAGGGATTACCTATTGTTAATTTATTGCCTTTGGAAAAGGGTGAAGTTGTTAATTCAATTATTCCAATTAATCCTAATGATGTTGATGATAGTAAAAGCTTGATATTCTTTACTATGGGTGGTCTTGTTAAGAGAACTCCTATAAGTGAATTTGAATCTATTAGAAAGAATGGTAAAATTGCTATTACTCTTAAGGAAGATGATGAATTAATTAGTGTTAAAATGACATCTGGTAGTGATGAAGTTATTATGGCTTCTAATAGTGGAAGAATGGTACGTTTTGTGGAAACTGAGGTCCGTATGATGGGTCGTAGTGCTTCTGGTGTTAAGGGTATTGATTTAACTGATTCTAAGGTGATTGGAGCTGAAATTGTAAACCCTAATGAGTATATTTTGGTTGTAACTGAAAAAGGTTATGGTAAGAAAACTGATGTTAGTGAATATAGACTTACTCATCGTGGTAGTAAGGGTGTTAAGGCATTAAATATTACTGATAAAAATGGTTTAATTATTGCGTTTAAATCTGTTGTTGGGGATGAGGATTTGATTATTACAACTAATAATGGTATTGTTATTAGACTTGATGTTTCTAAGATCTCTACTTTAAAAAGAAATACTCAAGGTGTTAGATTAATGAGTCTTAAAGATGGTCAAGTTGTTACATCAGTTACTGTAACAGAAAAAATTGAAGAAGATTTGGGAAAGGATGAATCTAATGAAAATGATGCTTAGGCATCTTTTTTTTACACAAAAAATAAACAAATGTTTGTTAATGTGTTATTTCTATAATTTTTACAAATTGTTAATAAGTGTTAATTTTTAATGTTTCACGTGAAACTATGTATAGGTTTTGTATTACAATAATAAAATTTTGTTAGTATCAATTATTTACAATGAATGTTAATTAATTTAAAATTTTAATTTTTTTGTATTTTTAATTTTAGTATTTAAAATGTTATTATTTTAAAACATTAAAATTGTTAATAACTTATTTTTTTAATGTTTCACGTGAAACATTAATTGACTATTTTTCTGTTTTATTATAATATATATTTGTGCAACGCATATGGTTGAATTAGGTCAGGATCGGAAGATAGCAGCCTTAAGATCCTCTATGCGTGTGCACTTTTTTTTGGAGGTTTTTATGTTGTTAAATGATGATAAATATTACTTTGATTTAGCTATAAAGGAAGCAAGAAAAGCATCAAAAACAAATAATGTTCCAGTTGGTTGCATTATTGTTTTTAAAAATAAAGTAATTGCTAAAGCATATAATAAAAAGAATAATAAAAATATCTCAATATATCATGCTGAAATTTTAGCTATTATTAAAGCTTGTAAGTATTTAAAAACATTTATTTTAGAAGAATGTACTATGTATGTTACTTTGGAACCTTGTGAAATGTGTATGAATGCTATTGCTGAATCTCGTATTAGAAATATTAAATATTTGATTTCTTCCAAGTATGAAAATAATTTAAAGAGTAACTACGATCGTATTAATTGCAGAAAATATGACGATAACGAATTTGCAAATAAATATAAAAATATATTGTCAGAATTTTTTAGTAATATAAGAAGTTAACAATGTTTCACGTGAAACATTGTTAACTGTTTTTATTTAATTAAATTTAAGCAGTAGTATCTTTCTATGTTTCACGTGAAACATAGAAAGATATTAACATTTTTTTTGTTAATATTATGCTATTTATGCTTATATTGCAAAATATATTTGTATAATAATGTAATTATAAATATAGTTAATAATTTTATTTTTATTACTTAATTTGTTATTGAGTTAATGTTTCACGTGAAACATTGACTCAATAAATATTTTAATATCACAAAAATAAGTGTTTAATTGTTATAATTATTTCGTATTTTTATTTCTATATTCTGAAAAATACATTTTAATACAAAAAAATGTTTGTAAATTATTTCCCGGGAAATAATTTTGAATTATATATATTAAATTGTTAATAAATGTATTTTTCAATGTTTCACGTGAAACATTGAAAAATATTGATACTTGTTTATGTTAATTTATTTATTTTAAATATACAATATTTTTAATGGATGATTTATTTATTCTTTATTTTTTTGGTTTAGTAATTGTTTTTGATTTTATTTGATCTAATCTTATGTTTCACGTGAAACATTGTTATTTTTTTTATAAAAGTAATAATGTTTATGTTTAAATTTTATTTTTAATATATTATGTTCTTAAAAATGTGTTGTGAATACAAAAACTGGCTTGCAAATTATTTCCCGGGAAATAATTTTAAATTATGTATATTAAATTGTTGATAAGTATTTTTTTTAATGTTTCACGTGAAACATTAAAAAAGTTATTTTATACAATTGTCATATCATAGACTTTATTAATCTAATTTGGTACAATATTTATAGTATTTTTTTTGGGGGTGATATTATTGCTTATTTAGCTTTGTATAGAAAATATAGACCAACTTGTTTTGATGAGGTTGCTGGTCAAGATTCTATTGTAAAGATACTTAAAAATTCTATTGCTAATGATTGTGTTTCTCATGCTTATTTGTTTGCTGGTCCAAGAGGAACTGGAAAAACGAGTTTGGCAAAAATTATTGCAAAAACTATTAATTGTTTTAATTTGAATGGATCTACATTTTGCAATGAATGTGATAGTTGTATTGCTTTTAATAACAAAAATAATCCTGATATTATTGAAATAGATGCTGCTTCGAATAATGGTGTTGAGGAAATTAGAAAAATTAGAGATAGTGTTAATTTAATGCCGAGTATTTCAAAGTATAAAGTTTATATTATTGATGAAGTGCATATGTTATCGAGTGGAGCTTTTAATGCATTGTTGAAAACTCTTGAGGAACCACCAACTCACGTTATTTTTATATTGGCAACTACAGAATTTTATAAAATTCCAGAAACTATTATTTCTAGATGTCAATGTTTTAGTTTTGAACGTATTTCAAATAACGATATTGTAAATAAACTGAAGTATATTGTGGATTGTGAAAAAATAAATATTGATGATGAAGTTTTGAATTTGATTGCAAAATATAGTGATGGTGGTTTAAGGGATTCGATTAGTATGTTGGATAAATTGATTTCTTATTCTGACAAAATTACTGTTGATGATTATTATACTTTAAAAGGTATTGTTAATGAGGAATATTTAAAATCTTTAACAAATTATATTTTTAATGGTGATGTCTCTAGTATTTTGAATCTCTTAACTGAATTGGAAAATTCGGGTAAAGATGTTGTTATTTTATTAGATAGTTTTATGGAATATCTTAAGTCTTGTTTAATCTTACATAATAGTAGTGATTTCAATTCTATTTATAGTTTAATTATTGAATTGAATGAGTTAGATATATTGCTGAAAAGAAGTAGTAATAAAAAAATTATTTTTGAGGTTGGAATTATTAAAATTGTTAATAAATTATTTAATAATAAAACAAATGTTTGTGATTTTCAAGACATTAATAATTTGTCTACTTTAGAAAAAGAAGTTGTTTCTAGTAATAAGAATGATGATGTTCCTAAAAATGTAGTTGAAACTTATAAAGTGTGTTATAATAAAGATATCAGGATTAATAATGCTTTTGCTTTAGCTGATAAAAGTCTTTTGAATGATTTGAAAATTAAATGGGTTTTATTTTCTGAAGTTGTTTCTAATCCTGAAGATTCTTTGTTTATTTCTTATTTACTTGATAGTACTTTACGAGTTGCTGGTAAACATGAATTGATTTTATCAGTTAAATATGATTCTATTCTTAAGAATGTTGATAACAATATTTCTGATATTGAATCAGTATTTAATACTATTATGAACACTAACTATAAACTTACATTTATTAATGATTCTGATTGGGATAAATTAAAAAATGAATACATAAAAAATATTCAAAATGGGAGTGCTTATAGTTATATTAATGAGGAAAATGTTAATAATGATATTAATATTTCTTCGAGTGAGAATGTTTCTTTTAATAATAATGATAGTGATGTTTTGGCTACTTCATTATTTGGCGAAGATATTGTTGAATTGAAATAGGAGGGATAATTATGAATATGCAAGCTTTAATGAAACAAGCACAGGCTATGCAAAAAGAAATTACAAATATTAAGAATGAAATTGATAACTCTACTTTTGAAGGAAGTAGTTCGTTAGTTAAGGTTGTAGTTAATGGAAAAAAAGAAGTTTTAAGTGTTAAGATTTCTTCTGATGCTACTGATTTAAGTGATGATATTTCTATGCTAGAAGATATGATAGTTCTAGCTATGAATGATGCATTTTTAAAGGTTGATAAAACTACTAATGAAAAAATGGGCAAATATTCTAATATGATGTCAGGATTGATGTGATAGTATGTATCCAAAGAGTTTAGTGGATTTAATTGAGTATTTTAAGAAGTTTCCAGGAATTGGGGAAAAAACTGCTGAGAGATTGGCTTTTTCTGTGCTTAGTTTTGATGATGATGAAGTAACAGAGTTTAGTAATGCATTATGCAATGCTAAAACGAATATTAAACCTTGTGCTGTTTGTGGTACTTTGACAGAAAATGATTTGTGTTTTATTTGTAGTGATAATTCACGTGACTGTGATAGTATTTTAGTTGTTGAAAATTCTAAAGATGTATTTTTATTTGAAAAACTTGGTAATTATAATGGATATTATCATGTTCTTGGTGGTTTGATTTCTCCACTTGATGAAATTGGTCCAGATGATTTATCTATTGATTTATTGGTAAAAAGGGTAAAAGAAAATAATATAAAGGAAGTTGTTCTTGCTATTAAAACTGGTATAGAGGCTGATACAACTGCTTTATACATAAAAAGATTATTAGAAAAAGATGGAATTATAGTAACTAGAATAGCTAATGGTATTCCTATTGGGGCAGATATGGAATACATTGATGTTCTTACGTTAGAAACTGCTTTAAATAATAGAAAGGAAGTATTTTAATAAATTGTAATCATATATTTTTTTGAGGTGTTATTCTTGAAAAAAAGATTATATTTTATTGGAAGAAAGCTTCTTTTAGCTCCGTTTATAATTTATATATATGATTTAATAATGGGCTCTTCAGTTTATTTTATTCCAATTAATATTATTACAATTTTGGTAGTGGGTTTATTTGATATTTTTGGATTGATTTTGTTGATAGTTTTATTGTTAATTTTGTGATGAGGTGATAGGCATGTTAGATAAATATGAAAAAATGCAAAATATTTTTTATAAGTATATTATAAATTCTGTTGAAAATGGTCATATCTCTCATGCTTATTTAATTGAAACTAATGGTGTTTCTTATGGATATGATTTAGCTATTTCACTTGCTAAGTTTTTTCTTTGTATTGATAAAGATCCTGTACAACAAAAGATAATACTTAATGAAATTGATAAAAATATATATTCTGATTTATACATTATTAATAGTAATGATAATGAAATAAAAAAAAATGATGTGGCTTTTTTAAAACATGTTTTTTCTTTTAAGTCTCAGGATAACAATAGAAGAGTTTATGTTATTAACAATGCTAATTTACTAAATGTTTCTTCTTCGAATACATTGCTTAAATTTTTAGAGGAACCTGATGATGATATTGTTGCAATTTTAGTTACAGATAGTAGATATGATTTGTTGGATACTATTGTTTCACGTTGCCAGGTTTTATCATTGATAAATAATGAGTCATTTATTAATAGATTAGTTTGGAATGATTATGATGAAATTTTGAATTATACTGATTTTGTTAGTAATAAGATTTCTAGTATGGTTAAATTGTATTGCTTGTTAGAATTAAGTGATGTTTTTTTACTTACTAATGAATATATGTATAGTATTAAAAATGAACTTAGTAATTTTTTTATGGTTGGTCTTGCTTTTTACTATGATATTTTTAATTTATATTATGATAGAAATTTACATTTTCTTGATGGATATGATGAAGAAAAGGCAAAAGTTATGAAAAATAATACAATTAGTGATATAATAAAGAAGATTGATGTAATTAATTTATTTATTAATAAATCTAGATCTAATGTTAATAGAGATTTATTAATTGATGATTTTACATTTAAGATGTTAGGAGATGATTAGATGATTGAAGTGTTTGGTGTACGTTTTAATGATTCTGATAAAATATATTACTTTTTACCTAATGGGAATGAGCTCGAAAAAGATGACTATGTTATAGTTGAAACTGAACGTGGACAACAATTTGGAATAATTTGCACTGACAGAATTACTGTTGACAAAAATCGAATTTCATTTGAACTTAAAAATGTTTTAAAAATTGCTGATTCTGATGATATTAATATGAATGAAAAGAATATTAAAGATGCAGAGCTTGCAATCGAACATGCTAATAAATTTGTTGCTGAGTTGGATTTGAATATGAAAATATTGGATGCTTCTTTTACTTTTGATCGTTCACAACTTTTATTTAATTTTTTAGCAGATGCAAGAGTTGATTTTAGAGAGCTTGCTAAAAAATTGGCTTATATATATAAAACTAGAATTGAACTTAGACAAATTGGAGTCCGTGATAAAGCAAAATGCGTTGGGGGTTATGGAGCTTGCGGTAGAAAATTGTGTTGTTCTTCATTCTTGACTGACTTAAATAGTGTTTCTATTAATATGGCTAAAAATCAAAATCTTGCTTTAAATCCTCAGAAAATTAATGGTGTATGTGGTAGATTAATGTGTTGTTTGGAATATGAAAACGAATTGTATAATGAATATAAAAAGGATTTACCTAAAGTTGGTGAAGTGATATCTAATGATTCTAATAAGGGAAAAGTAGTGTATGTAGATTTATTTAAAAGAATGTATAAATTAGAATTAGAAGATGGTAAAATTGTGGATGTGATGTTATGAAATTAATTGTTGGTATAGGTAATCCTGGTAAGGAGTATAAAAATACTAGGCATAATATTGGTTTTAATATATTGGATAATTATGCTTCTTTCCATTCAATTGAAATTACTAAAGAAAAATTTAATGGATTGTATGTAGACTTTGTTTTGAATGGTGAAAAAATTATTTTATTGAAACCTTTATCATATGTTAATTTATCAGGTATTGTTGTAAAAAAATATATAGATTATTTTAATATTTCAGTGGATGATATTTTAATTATAAGTGATGATTTGGATCTGGAATTTGGAAAAATTAGACTTCGTTTATCTGGTTCATCTGGAGGGCATAATGGTCTTAAGAGTATTGAGGCAAATTTAGGTACTAAAAATTATAAACGCATGAAGTTTGGTATTTCTAATAATAAAAGTATTGATACTAAAGATTATGTTTTGGGTAATTTGTCTTCTGAAGAAAGTAAAAAGTTAAGTGAAATATTACCTATTACTACTGATATTTTGGATGATTTCATGGTTATGCCTTTTACTAATTTAATGAATAAATATAATTAGGGTGATACTATGAATGTTTTAGATAAAGTAAGTACTTTTTCTTATAAAAATGACATTAGTTTATTTGGATTGACTAATGAATTTTTTGGTGTTGTTATTAATAAATTTTTTAATAATATTAAAGACGGTATTTTGATTGTTGCTCCAAGTATGTTTGAGGCAAAAAAAATGTATGAGTCTATAAACAGATATAATGATAATTGCTTTTTGTTTGAGACTGATAGTTTATCTTTTGTTAATGCGCTTGCTACTAGTCCTATTCTTAAAACTGAGAGACTTTCTGTTTTGAATGAACTTTTAGATAATAAAAAAAGAATTGTTGTTACGGATTTAGTTGGTTATTTGAAACATTTACCTCCAGTTAAAGAATATACTGATAAAATTATTGAATTATCTGTTGGTAATAATATTTCTATAGAAACTATTATTTCAAAGCTTGATGATTTAGGATATAAGCGAGAAGATTTGGTTGTAAAAATGGGTGATTTTGCTGTTAGAGGATATATTTTGGATATTTTTTTGATTGATAGTGATAATCCGATAAGAATAGAATTTTTTGGTGATGATATTGAATCTATTCGTTTTTTTAATTCAGATGATCAAAGATCTATTTCAAGTGTTAATTCTATTAAAATATATCCTAATGATGAATTTGATAGTAGTCAATATGTAAATATTTCATCTTATTTGGGCGATTGTTATACTGTTTTTAAGGATTATAATCAAATTGGTGTTTCATATAAGAATATGATTCAGGAACTTTTTGATTATGGTACTAAGCAATCATTGTTTTTTAAATTAGAGGATATTCCATTAAATAAGGTTATGTATTATAATGATTTTGATAATTATAAACAAAGTAATAACTTTATTGATTTTGGTGTTTCTAATTTGGATTATAGTGGTAGTGATATTACTTATTTTAATAATTATATTAAAAAGTATTTATCTTTGAAAAAGACAATTGTTATTTGCTTGTCTGATAAAAAGAACATTGATAACTTATTTGATTTTTCATATGTTTTGACTGATTTAAATAATATATTTGATGAAAAAGTAAATGTAGTTGTTTTTCCTCTGGGAGAAGGTTTTTCTGTTGATGATTATATTTTTGTTAGTGAAAAGGAATTATTTAATAAAATTTTAGTTAAAAAGAGAGCAGTTAAATTTAAATATTCTAAGAGAATAAATGATTTAACTAAATTAAATATTGGTGATTATGTTGTTCATGAAACTTGTGGTATTGGTATTTATAATGGTATTAAAACTCTTACTAAAAATGGAGTTTTGAATGATTATATAGAGGTTCTTTATGCAAATGGGGATAAATTATTTATTCCTGCTTCTAAAATAGAGTTGATTAGTAAGTTTTCTGGAAAGGAAGGATATGTTCCAAAAATCAATTCTTTAAATAGTAATGCATGGGAAAAGGCCAAGAGAAGAGTAAGTCAGAAAATTAAGTATGAGGCTGAAAGACTTCTTAAAGTACAAGCTGAAAGAAAATTAAAAAAAGGTTTTGCATTTAGTAAGGATAATGAACTTCAAATTATGTTTGATAATGAGTTTTTATATGATGCTACTGATGATCAAATTAGAGCTACTATGGAAATAAAAAAGGATATGGAAAGTGATATTCCAATGGATAGATTGCTTTGTGGTGATGTTGGTTATGGAAAGACTGAAGTTGCTTTTAGGGCTATGTTTAAAGCAGTTTTGGATAATAAACAAGTTATGTATCTTTGTCCTACTACGCTTTTATCTAGACAACAGTATATGAGTGCTCTTGATAGATTTAAAAGTTTTCCTGTTAGAATAGAATTGTTAAACAGATTTGTATCTTCCAAAAATGCTAAAAGAATAGTAGATGATTTTAATAAGGGAAATGTTGATATTTTATTTGGAACTCATAGAATACTTAGTGATGATATTAAACCTAAAGATTTAGGACTTTTAGTTATTGATGAAGAACAACGTTTTGGAGTTGCGCATAAGGAAAAAATTAAAGAGTATAAAAGTAATATTGATGTGCTTACTCTTACTGCAACTCCTATACCTAGAACTTTACAAATGACTATTTTTGGTCTTAAAGATTTGTCTTTGATTGAAACTCCTCCGAAGGATAGGCATGCTGTACAGACTTATGTACTTGCATTTGATAAAAATATTATTAGAGATATTATCTATAGAGAATTATCACGTGATGGACAAGTTTTTATATTATATAATAGGGTCGAAGATATTGAATCAAAAGTTAGAGAAATACAGATGATTGTTCCTGAAGCTAGGGTTACTTTTGCACATGGGAAGATGAATAAAAATGATCTTGAAAACATTATGAATGATTTTGTTCTTCATAAATATGATGTTTTAGTGTGCACTACTATTATAGAAACAGGTGTTGATATACCTAATGTTAATACTCTTATTGTATATAATTCTGATTGGTTTGGTCTTAGTCAACTTTATCAAATAAGAGGTAGAGTTGGTCGTAGTGATAGAATTGCTTATGCTTATTTGACATATGAAAATAATAAAGTTTTAACTGAAAATTCTATAAAAAGACTTCAAGTACTTAAGGATTTTACTGAACTTGGAAGTGGTTTTACTATTGCTGCACGTGATTTATCAATCAGAGGTTCTGGTGATATTTTGGGAAGTGAGCAAGCTGGTTATATTGATTGTGTTGGTATCGATTTATATATGAAAATGTTGAATGATGAAATCTTAAAATTGAAGGGAATTGAAGTCTCAGATAAGTGTGATGATGTTGTTAGCAATGTCGAGGTTACTAGCCATATTTCTGATATTTATACAAACAGTGATGAATTGAAGATTGAAATTCATAAACTTATAAACAGTATTGATTCATATGAAAAGTATAATTCAGTTTATAACGAACTTACAGATAGATTTGGTAGGCTTAATGATGATATTATAATATATATGAATAAAGAATTGTTTGAAAATTATAGTAAGAAAATTGGAATATCTAAAATAGTTGAAGATAGCTTTAGTGTATCTGTAGTGTTTAATAGTGTTAAGTCAAATTCAATTGATTATGAAGATTTAATTATGAAATCACTTAAAATTAGCAACAGATTTATATTTTCTTATAAGAATAACTGTTTATTTATTAAAGTTTTGAAAAATAGTGGTGATGATAACCCAATAGTTTTATTTAACAAACTTTTTAAAGAAATATAGTTTTAGAACTATGTTTTTTTTGTGAATATTTTTGCTTTTTTATGGAAAAATAATTATGAAAGTGAGGAAAGTAAATGAAGACTACTGGTGTTGTTAGAAGAATAGATGAACTAGGAAGAATTGTTATTCCTAAAGAAATTAGAAAAACATTGAAAATTAAAGATGGGGAGTCTTTAGAAATATTTTTAGAAGATGGGAATATAATTTTAAAGAAGTACTCTCATTTTGACGGTTTAAAGGAATTTTATGATAAATTTGTTGATAGCATTTCAAATTCAATTGATAAGACTGTTTTAATTACTGATAGATGTAGTGTTATTGCGGGTGCTGGAACTTTGAAAAACAATTATGTTGCTTTTGATATTTCTTCTGATGTTGATAGAATTATTGAAGAAAGAACTAATACTTTTTCTTATGTTAAATCTAGTTTTAGTATAGTTAAGGATAGGATTGATATTATTGGATATGTTATTTGTCCAATTATAGTTGATGGTGATGCTATTGGTAGTGTAATAATAGTTTCTGACTCTTATGATTTAGATTCTTTTGATGAACGTACTGCAATTATGTATTCTAAATTTTTAAGCAAATATATTGAAATATAATTTTTGTTATGATATAATTCTAGTCAAATGTGATGAAGAAAAGTTAGAACAATTTTGAAATTGTAGAGAGTTTGTGTTTGGTGAAAACAAATATTTTGAATTGTTTGGTATGATTTTCGGAACAGGTATTTTACCCGTAGGGATGCGTTAAAAAAATAAGTTTGTAATTTTTACAAAATTAAGGTGGTACCACGGAATATTTCGTCCTTAGAGATATTTCGTTTTTTATTTATGGAGGGATGATTATGAAAGAAAAATTTTATATTAGTACTGCGATTGCTTATACTTCTGCTAAACCTCATATTGGAAATACATATGAGATTGTTTTAACAGATGCTATTGCTAGGTATAAGAGACTTAAAGGATATGATGTTTATTTTCAAACTGGTACAGATGAACATGGTCAAAAAATAGAACAAAAGGCCATAGAAACGGGTGTTTCTTGTAAGGAATATGTTGATAGTGTTGCTGATGAAATTAAAAACATTTGGGATGTTATGAATACTAGTTATGATAAGTTTATTAGAACTACTGATCCTTTACATGTTGAAAAAGTTCAAAAGATATTTAAAAAATTATATGATCAAGGTGATATTTATAAAGGTGAGTATAAAGGACTTTATTGTACGCCATGCGAATCTTTTTGGACTGAAACTCAGTTAGTTGATGGTAAATGCCCTGATTGTGGTAGGGAAGTTCATGAGACTAGTGAAGAAGCATATTTCTTTAGAATGAGTAATTATGCTTCATGGCTTGAAGATTATATTGAAAGTCATCCACATTTTATACAACCTGAATCTAGAAAAAACGAAATGATAAATAATTTTATTAAACCTGGTCTTGAAGATTTATGTGTTTCGCGTTCATCTTTTAAATGGGGAATACCTGTTTCATTTGATGAAGACCATGTTGTTTATGTATGGCTTGATGCTTTAACTAATTATATTACTTTTCTTGGATATGATCCAGATGGCAATTCAGATGAGATGTTTAATAGATATTGGCCTTGTGATGTACATGTAATTGGTAAGGACATTTTAAGATTTCATACTATTTATTGGCCAATTATATTGAAAGCTCTCGGTTTAGATCTTCCTAAAAAAATATTTGGTCATCCTTGGATGCTTTTTGGAAATGATAAGATGAGTAAGAGTAAAGGTAACATAGTTTATGCTGATGATTTGGTTAATGAGTTTGGAGTTGATGCTGTTAGATATTATATGCTTCATGAAATGCCATTTTCATCTGATGGAACTTTTACTAGAGAGCTTCTTATAGATAGTATTAATTCTAATTTAGCTAATGTACTTGGTAATTTAGTTAATAGAACTATCGGTATGATTAATAAATATTTTGATGGTGTTGTTGAAAATGGAAATATAACTGAAGAAGTTGATAATGATTTAATTAATTTAGTTTTATCTAGCAGAGATATTGTTGATGACAAAATGAATAATTTACGTGTTGCTGATTCTTTAGATGCTATTTTTGATATCTTTAGAAGATGTAATAAGTATATTGATGAAACAATGCCATGGGTGCTTTCAAAAGATGAAAAACATTTTGACAGATTGTCTACTGTTTTATATAATTTAGTAGAATCAATTAGATTTGGTGCTGTTTTGCTTCAAGCATATATGCCAGATACAAGTAAAAAAATATTTGAACAACTGAATACAGATGTTAAAGATTTTAATAGTTTAGATCAGTTTGGATATTATGAATCTGGTACTAAATTAAATAATTCGTTTGTTTTATTTCAACGAATTGATTAGAAATGTGTAAAAAAAGAGTGTAAAGTTGATATTTCTACTCTTTTTTTGTTTTATATTGTTTGATAATGTTTTATAATTAGAATGCAGTAGAGAATAACAAAAAGGAGATAATTATGATTGCAGAAAGATTAAAGAGGTATGCAGTAATTATGAGTGTTGTTTTTGTACTAGTTATGATTTATTTAACTAGTGTGCATTCTTTTATAGATGCGTTTTATTTTCTGATTATGCTATATGGTGTATATGTATTTATAGAAACAGTAGATGAATAATAATAGGTGGATGAATAATCATCCACTTTTGTGTTATAATGTTTTTGGAGGTATAGTTATGTTTGATACACATTTACATCTAGTTAATGAGGGATATGATGATATTGGTAGAGTTATAGATGATGCGGCAGAGTCAGGTGTTTTATATTTGATTCTTGGTGGTTGCAGTAAAGAAGATAATGCTTCTAACATTGATCTTTGCAAAGGATACAATAATTTATTTGTGACTGTTGGCTATCATCCTAGTGAAATTGATAATTTAAATGATTCTGATTTTTTATTACTTGAAAAACAGATTTTAAATAATAAAGACAAGATTTTAGGTATTGGGGAAATTGGGTTAGATTATCATTATGGTAAAGAGGATAGAATATTGCAAATTGAAGTATTTAAAAAGCAACTTGTTATTGCTAAAAAATATAATTTACCTGTTATTATTCATACTAGGGATGCTATGCAAGAAACGTATGATATTTTGAAGAATAGTGGTGTTAGAGGTATTATTCATTGTTTTTCTGGAAGTAAGGAAATGGCTGATAAATTCATTGAACTTGGTTTTTACTTAGGAATTGGAGGGGTAGTTACCTTTTCTAATAGCAAACTTGGTGATGTTGTAAGAGAGATAGATTTATCTCATATTGTTTTAGAAACTGATTCTCCCTATTTGTCTCCTTTTAGAGGCGAAAAAAATGAACCTAAAAATATTAAAATTATAGCAGAGAAAATAGCCTCTATTAAGGATGTGGGTTTTGATGATGTAGCAAAAATTACCAGTAACAATGTTATCAGATTATTTGACTTGAATGGTAAAATATGATACTATTTTAGTAGTTGAGGTGATTTGTTTTGAATCATATAAAAAGAAATAGTTTTAAAATACTGATGAGTATTTTCAGTATATTTGG
This sequence comes from uncultured Bacilli bacterium, assembly GCA_934090595.1. Taxonomy (GTDB): domain Bacteria; phylum Bacillota_I; class Bacilli_A; order RF39; family UBA660; genus JAEDJI01. The sequence continues at coordinate 24,846 of CAKOJO010000001.1, forward strand.
ATTTATGTTTATATCTGTTGGTATTGGTATAATGTATGCATTAGAAACTGATGAAACAAATATTAATGTAATTAATGATAGTAAAAATTTACTTACTTATTCTGATTTAAAAAGTGGGCAATCTGAGTTGTTGGAAAAACAATTGAAACCAGTATTTTACAATAGTATGGCGGATGCAGTTTTTTATTCAAAAAGTTATCCTACTAGTTTTAAAGCAAAATTAGTTCATTATGGTCCTGATTGTGCTTCTTGTGGTGGCCGTCTTGGTTGCAATGGACAAAATGCGAAAAATGGTAATATATATTATAATGATAAAGAGTTTGGTAAAATAAGAATTGTTGCTGCTTCAACATTATTACCATGTGGTAGTATTTTAAAAATTAATTTGGATGCTTATGATAATATGTATGTTATAGTTCTTGATAGAGGTGTTGATTCTTCAATGATTGATTTATTAAAAGAAAGTCAAAGATCTAAATCTCCGGTTAGAACTGTGAATAATGTCGTTTTTGATATAGTTAGATATGGATATTAGTTAATGGTTATTTTATAGCCGTTAATTTTTTTACATTTTTGAAAAAAAACTGAAAAATATATTGCAATATTTTTAAAAATATATTATCATGGTTATAGTAAAGGAGGTTAAACATAATGGAAGATAATGGTTCTAAGAAAATTTTGTTGACTGTTTTAGGAGTTGCAATTTTAGTTGTTGCTGTTGTTGGTATTTCGTTTGCATTGTTTACTTCAAATGATAACGTAACTGGCGAAAATACTATTAAATCTGGAACAGTTACTATGAGTTTCTCAGAAAAAACAAATGGTATTACGTTATCTAATGCTTTACCAATGAGTGAAGCTGATGCATTACAACAATTAACTAAGGACGGAGATTATTTCGACTTTGATGTTGTTACTAAAACTTCTAAAGCGGGAACAGTTATTCCTTATAAAGTTTCTGTTGCAAAAATTAGTGGTGATTTAACAGATGATCAAATAGCAATTAATCTTCAAAAATTAGGAACAGATGGCAAGTATACTTCAATAGTATCTGGTAAAAAAATCAGTGAAATGGCAAATGGTGTAATTGTTGATGCTACTGATAATGCTGGTACTGCTGCTGGTAAGACAGATTCTTATAGATTAAGAATTTGGATTGCTGGTGATCAAGATGCTTCTACTATTGCTTCTGACTCTAAATATTCTTTAAGAGTTAATGTAAATGGTGGAGTTTAAAATTTTATGAAAGGAGTTTAATATAATGGAAAACAATAAAACTATGATTTTATCAATTCTAGGTGTACTAGTTTTGGTTATTGCTGTTGTTGGTGTGTCATTCGCTATGTATAGTTTTTCTGCTCAAGGTACTAAAGAAAATGTAATCACAACAGGTTCTGTTTCTTTATCAATTGATAAGAAAGGGCAATCTTTATTTACAGTTGAAAATACATATGGTGTTAGCGATGAAACTGGTCTAGCAGGTGGTGAAGGTGTTGGTACAGGTAATTTTACTTTAACAGCTAATTTATCTGGTACAATGAACATTCACTATGAAGTTGGATTTGTTGATTTGACTGAAGGTAATACTAATTTAACAGATAGTATGATTATGGTTGCTATTAAAGATAATAATGATAATTATTATACTAGTACTGGTACAACTAAAACTGCTACTGCTGTTACTTTAAATAGTTTTGCTAATAATAAAGGATTTGCTACTGATGATACAGGAATGACTGGTATTACTGCTGATACTTATTTATTGAATAATTATGTATTTGATAAGGGTGTTATTACAACATCTGGTAATCAAAAGACATATACTATTAATGCATGGATTAGTGATAAATATGTATTAAAAGGTGGAGAAGAAGGAACAGCTAATACAACTTCTGGATCTTGTTCAGTTGCTGGTAATGATACAGAAGCTGCTTGTAAATCTGCAAATGGTGTTTGGACCAATACACAAACTAAAGAAACTACTGAAGAAACATTCAGTTTTAAAGTTAAAGTTGCAGCTGCTCAATTCTAGTATGATGAAATGCAAGTGTAATGCTTGCTTTTTTTTGTTTTTTTGTAAATGTTTAAGAAAACACTTTTATTTTTTTAATATTTGTGATATTCTATTGTTATAGTAGAATTGGTGGTGAAGCTATGAAGGATGATAATGAAAAGTATTTTGATGTTTCCTCAGATAAAGAATTGGTTAAGGTTGCTGATAAGGTAGCTTTTGAAATTTTGCATCCTGAAAATAAAAGTGAAAATGGTCGTTTTATATTCTTATTACTATTGCTTATTGTACTTTTAACTTTATTTGTGTCATTTATATGTTTTTCTGTGGCTGATCATTTTAGTTCGGTTAAAAATAATACAATAACTACTGGTTCGGTTTTATTTTCTTTTTCTGATGACAGTAATTATATTAACATGGTAGACATGTATCCTGTTTCAGATGAGGTTGGAATGAAATTGAATGGTAAAAATGAAATGTATGAATTTAATGTTTCTGAAAAGTATTATGGTGATATTTCAAAAAAGAAAAATTCTGATTACTCTAGTTATGAAGTTTCGTTAGTATTGAATGATGAAAATACTATTTCACCTGAATATATCAAAATTTATTTAGTAAAAAATCAAAAAGATGTAAAAATTAATGATAAAATTGTCAATAAAGTATCAGAACTTCCTAAGAGTAAAATACAAAATAATGGGTATACTTTAATTAGAAATGAAATTACTGATGATAATTTTGATACTTATACTTTTAGAATGTGGTTGTCAACTGATTATTCTGTTGATAATGTTTCTAGAATATTTAAGTGCAAGATTGCTGTTAATAGTTATTAAAGAAAGGGTTGGTAGTAGTGAAAAAAACTTTAAAATTGATTTCTAAAATTATTTCATCGACTTTATTTATTTTGCTTTTATGTGTAATGATATTTTTGCTTATTTATGTTGTTAGGGTAAAGGTTCTTGCTAATAATAATGATTTGGGTGAAGTAAAACTTAATTTTTATACAATACTTTCTCCAAGTATGTATCCGACAATAAAACCAGGAGATATTATTGTTACTTATAGGGAAGATGCTTATTATAAAGGAGATATTATTACTTTTGTTTCTACTTCGAATATTAGTAGTGGTAAAACTATTACTCATAGAATTTATTCTGAACCCATAGAAATGAATGGTAAAATGCAATATACTACTAAAGGTGATAATAATCCTACTCCAGATAGTTCTCCTGCTAGTGAGGATAATGTTTTAGGTAAGGTTTTATTTAAGATACCAAAAGCTGGTTATATTCAACAATTTTTATTATCAAAAATTGGTTGGGTTTCTGTTATTCTTCTTCCTTGTATGGGAGTTGTTATTTATGATATTTTAAAAATATTTAAGATTGCTGGTAGCAAGACTAAATCTGTTGTTAAAAAGAATGCAAGGTCTGATGTTGCTAGAAAAGAGCTTATTAAGACTTTAAATGAAGATGAATACGAAAAAGATAATGATAAAAAGTTAAATAAGGAGGAATAATTATGATTAAAGATTTTTTTAAACTTTTTGGAAATATAGTTATGATGTTAGGAATTATAATGGCTTCATTTTTGTTGCTAATTAACCTTTATCATTATAGAGAAATTTCTCATATTTATAGTGTTGATACTAGTGAAAACATTTCTTATAAAAGTATCAGAGATAATATTAATAAATCAGAAAAATTGGTTTCTATTGATATATCTAATGTTGCTGCCAGTAAAACTGATTCTGCAAAGGCAATTCAAGGTACAATTAATAAATGTATAACATCTTTTAAGGATTCTGAATTATATAAAAATTCTGGAATGCATACTTTTAAATATTATGATACTTACACAAATATGAATTATTTATATACTAAAATTAATGCTGAATGTAATAGTTTATTAAAGTATAGCATAAAGCCTTATATTGAATCTAATTCTAGTGTTAAATCTAGCTATAATAATATGATTAATAATTATGAAAAAATGTTTGATGTTGTTGCTAGTAATGCAAATTATATGGAAAAGAAGTCATTAAATACTAATTCTTATTCATTTACTAGTGAAATGAATAGATTTTCAATTTTTGATGATTTGAGAAGTGATACTGAATTTACTTTGAGAAATTATGATATAGTTTCTTCACTCATTTTAGACATATCGACTTGGTATCATGATACATTCGGAGGTGATTCTAATGAGTAACATACTTTCTAAAATGTTCTTTTATTTGAGATATGTTTTGATTATTGGTGCATTTTTCTTAGTGTTTTGGGGACTTACTTTTACTTATCAACGTTTGGAAAAACCTATGTCTGAAGCAATTAATGTTTTAATTCCTTTTGCTTTAGTGTTTCTTGTTTTTATTGTTAATTTGTTTATTGGTAAAAAGGAATGTAGTGAGAATTTATTGTTTAATTTTGGTACTTTCTTAATATTATCAGTTACAATATTAATTGGATTAAGAGCAAAATTTGATACTAATATGTTAATATATTATAAGTATAACATATCATATAATTCGGCTTATTTAGCTGATAATCTTGCGATGATTGAATCAATGTTTTATGTTATTTTTGGTTCTAATATTTTACTTATTGTGAGTGCTTTACTTGATAAAAAAAAGGCTGATAAAAAGAAAAGTAGTGTTAGTAAGAATGCTGAATAATCAGTTTCTTACTTTTTTTATTTTAAAAAAAGTGTTATTATTTATATGGAGGTATCCATTATGTTAAAGGATTTTAATTTTAAGAAAAAGTATGGGCAAAATTTTTTGATTGATAAAAATATTGTTACAAAAATAATAAATAGTATTGATATATTACCTAATAGTTTAGTTATAGAAATTGGATGTGGGGATGGCAGACTTACTAGTGAATTGTGCAAAAATTTTGATTATGTTCTAGGATATGAAATAGATTTAGATGTGAAAGATAGACTTATTGGTAATCTTAGTGATTTTAATAATTACAAAATTATATTTGATGATTTCTTAAATAGAGATTTAATTTATGACTTAAGTGATTTATCTTATTCTAATATTTGTGTAATAGCTAATTTACCTTATTATGTTACTACTGCGATTATTGAAAAATTAATTTCTTCTGGTATTGATTTTAATTTCATGAATTTTATGGTTCAAAATGAGGTGGCTGATAGATTTACTGCTAAAGTTGGAACTAGAGAATATAATTCTTTAACTGTTTTTTTGAATTATAAATATGATGTTAAAAAGTTGTTTGTTGTAAATAGAAAATGTTTTTATCCTGTTCCTAATGTTGATAGTGCTATAGTTTGTTTTAAGAAAAGAGCTACTGATTTAGATGTTTTGGATGAAAATTTGTTTTTTAAATTAATTAGAGATTCATTTAAATTTAAAAGAAAAAATTTGAAAAATAATCTTTCAATGTATAATCTTGAAATTGTTTCTGATATTTTAAAAAAACATAATTTAGATTTAAGTGCAAGGGCTGAACAACTTGATATAGATATTTTTTGTGAAATTTCAAATGCTTTAAGTGAGGGTAGTATTGATGAAAAATAATATTAATAGAAATAAAATAATAAAAGACAAAAAAGTAAAAACAGTATTATTTAGTGTTCTTTTTATTGTTTTTGCTATTGGTCTTATTATAAGTTTGCTTCAAATATTTTTTTGGAGTAATGATAATAATGATATTTTAAAACTTTCTGAAGATATAAGTAAAAATACTGAAGTTAAAATGATTGATAATGATAAAAATACTGAAGTTATTGAAGACGAATCTTTAAAAAGTGATAAGGATAATAGTTATTGGCAATTTATTAAAATGCCTTTGATTGATGTTGATATTGATAAACTTATTAAGCAAAATAAAGATACTGTTGGTTGGATTAATGTTAATAATACTAATATTAATTATCCATTTATGCAAACAAAGGATAATAAATATTATTTGACACACGCTTTTGACAAAAGTTGGAACGATGCTGGGTGGATATTTTTAGATTATAGAAACAATAAAGATTTTTCTAGTAAAAATAATATTATTTATGGACATTCTAGATTAGATAAAACCATGTTTGGTTCTTTGCATAATGTTCTTAGTAGCAATTGGTATAATAATAAGAATAATCATATTATTAGATTATCGACTCAGACTGAAAATACAATGTGGCAAATTTTTTCTGTTTATAAAGTTCCAGTGGAAACTTATTATTTGACTGTTGATTTTCCTAGTTCTTCTGATTATTCTGATTTTTTAAAAACTATTAAGGATAGAAGTATTCATAGTTTTAAAGTTAATGTCAGTTCTAGTGATAAAATTCTTACACTTAGTACTTGTTCTAATAATAATAAACGTGTTGTTGTGCATGCAAAGTTAATCAAGAGAAGTTATAAGTGATTTTTAGTTATTTTATGGATTATTTAGCATATAATTTTTTGGAGATGATTATATGCTTTTTAATGTTGGTGATTTAGTTACTAGAAAATCACATAATAATGATACTGTATTTAAAATTGTTAGTATTTCTAATGATGTAGTTATTTTAAAGGGTCTTAATGTGAGATTAATGGCTGATGCTAATGTTTCAGATTTAGTTCATTGTGATAATTGTGAGAATGATCTGATTTTAGATGATGATAAATTGACTGATCGAATGATTTCTTTTTCTGAGTTGGATAGGGATGAGTACTTTTATTTGCCAGGTAAGATTTTACATATTGATGCCGATGATGATTATTTAAAACGATGTATGAATTTATATAAAAGACTTAATATATTGTCATATGGAGTAGTAGTAAATGAAAGAGATATGCCTAACCAAATTCTTGAACATTTGAATGAAACCAATCCTGATATACTTGTTATTACTGGTCATGATGCTTATTATGATAAAAATGATATTGATATTTCAAGTAATTCTAATTATAAAAATAGTATTAATTTTATTAAAACTGTTATTAATGCTAGAAAGTATGAAAATGATCATGAAAAACTTATTATAATAGCTGGTGCTTGTCAATCAAATTATGAGGAATTAATTAGAGCAGGAGCTAATTTTGCTAGTAGTCCAAAGAGAATAAATATACATGCACTTGATCCTGCAATTATTGCAAGTAGTGTAAGTTTATCAAATAAAAATAAACCTATAGATTTACTTGAAATTTTACAAAAAACTAAATATGGTACAGATGGCATAGGTGGTATTATAACTAATGGTACTATGTATGTGGGGTATCCTAGATGACAATAGAAAAAATTAGAAATAATATTACTTCTTGTATTGGTAAGGAATATTTGTTTAAAGTTAATGGTGCTAGAAATCAGACTGAAAAATTTTATGGTGTTATAACTAGTACTTATAAATTTGTTTTTTTGATAAAGTGTTCTAATGGCATAGTTAAATCCTTTTCTTATTCTGATGTTTTAATTGGTAACATTGAACTCATTTCAATTTCTTAAGTATTTAATTTTTATTACATTTGTTGTTTACAATATTTGGTAAAATGTTGTAAATAATATTGATTTTTTATTTTCTATAATATACAATAATATTAGGAGCGGTTGGCTTCATAAAAGGAGGAACTAAAAGATGAAAATTACATCAGTAAATGTACGTAAAGTTGAAAAAGAAGGATCTCGTATGAAAGGAATTGCATCAGTTTTAATTGATGATTGTTTTGCAATTCATGATATTCGTATAATTGAAGGGGATAATGGTTTATTTATAGCTATGCCTAGTAGAAAGACTTCGACTGGTGGATATCGTGATATAGCACATCCAATTAATCCTGAAACTCGTGCATTATTTGAAGAAGCTATTTTAGAAGCATATAAAACTGCTGAATAATATAGTATCTTACACACCTTTTGGTGTGTTTTTTTCATATTTTTTAATTTTTTTCATATTATTTATTAGGAGGAATAGTATGAAAGATAATATAAGTTATAGTCATAGTATCAATATTAATGAAAGAAATGGTATTTATATTACTGGAGTTTTAAAGATTGATAGTTTTGATGATGAAGAATTTTTGCTTGAAACTAATATGGGATATTTAGCTATTAAGGGAGAAAATCTTGAACTTATAAGGTTAGATACTAAGGATGGTATAGTATCTATCAAGGGTTTGATAATTAGTATGAGTTATATAGAAGATTTAAAAAAGTCAAATAAGCAGTCTTCGTTTTTTGAAAAAGTTTTTAAATGAGTCTAAGAATTCAAATTTATACTTTTCTTTTTATTTTATTTTATAGTTTTTTCTTTTGTTTGTTATTTTTACTTTTAAAAAAAAGATTGCTTCATTATAAAATTTTTTTTAGATTTTTATATAACTTAGTTTTTATGTTATTTTATACTTTTATATTTTTATTAATTATTATTAATATAAATAGTGGTATTTTAAATCTTTATTATGTTTTTTTCTTTTTATTTGGAATAATTATTTCATATTTTATTATTAAATTTATTGTTGGACACTCAAAGTGTAAACTTTAGTGTTTTTTTGTCTAATTTATTGAATATTTTCTTGTCTTTTGCTATTATTTATGGTAGAAGGTAGGTGACTAGAATAATGGCGAAAAAAAGAAGAAAAGTTAAAACTAATTTTAAACGTGCTTTTTTAATTACTGTTTTTTGCTTAGTCACTAATTTCTTTGTTATTACTTATATTGGTGGAACATTTAAGAATGTTATTGAACTTAAGAAAGAACAAAAAGAACTTTCTGGAACTTTAGTTAGTCTTAAAGAAGAGGAAGAAACATTAAAATCTGAAGTTAATAAATTACAAGATCCTGATTATATTGCTAAATATGCTAGGGAAAAGTTTATGTATTCAGGTGAAGGAGAATATATTATTAGAATCAAATAATAACTTTGTTATTATTTTTTCGTTGAAATTTTTTATAAATAAATATATTATATATGTGGTGATTTTTATGAATGAAGTTTTTTTATATTTAGATAATCTTTTAAAAGATGATGATATTGTAGTTGTTGGTTGCTCTGGTGGACCTGATTCTATGGCTCTTCTTGATATATTAATGAAATACAGAGATAATATTGGTGTTTCTATTATTTGCTGTCATGTTAATCATAATGTTAGAGAAGAAAGTTATGATGAAATGAAATGGTTAGAAAACTATTGTGCTTCTAAAAATATAGTTTTTGAAGGAATGACTATTGAAAATTATGGAGAGGATAATTTTGAAAATGAGGCTAGAAATATTAGGTATAATTTTTTTGAAGAGATAGTAAAAAAATATAATGCTAATTATTTAATGACTGCTCATCATGGAGATGATTTGATAGAAACTGTTTTAATGAAGATTGTTAGAGGTTCTAATTTATCTGGTTATAGTGGATTTAAAACGGATGTTGATAAGGGATTCTATCGAATTATTCGTCCCCTTATTTTTATTACTAAGGATGAACTTGTTTCTTATGATAATGCAAATAATATAGATTATGTGATTGATAAAACTAATTTTATGGATATTCATACTCGAAATAGGTATAGAAGAGTAGTATTGCCATTTCTTAAGAATGAAGATAAAAATGTTCATAAGAAGTTTTTGAAGTATAGTAATACTTTAATAATGTATGATAACTATATTAACGAACAAATTAAGGGTATGATTGATAGTGTTTATAATGATCATATTTTGGATATTATTAAGTTTAAAAAGACTGAAGATATTTTTAAAACTAAAATTATTTATTTAATGCTTGAAGATTTTTATCAAGATGATATGATTCTTATAAATGATGTCCATGTTGATTTGGTTATAAATCTTATTAACTCAAATAAATCTAATGGTTTTGTTAACCTTCCTAATAATGTTAAGGTTGTTAAGAAATATAATAAATTATATATTGATTTTGAGACTAAACAAATAGATAATTATGAAATTGAGCTTGGAAATAGTGTTTTATTACCCAACAATAAAACTATAGAAAGAGTTTCATTTTTAGATAAAAATGATAATTGTTGTTGCAGATTAAATAGTGCGGATATAGTTTTGCCGATTATTGTTAGAACTAGAAGATCTGGTGATAAGATGTGTGTTAAGAATATGAATGGAACAAAAAAAGTAAAAGATATTTTTATTGATTCTAAGATTCCAATCGCTGAACGTGATAGTTGGCCTATTGTAGTTGATTCTAGTGATAATGTATTATGGATACCTGGTATTAAAAAATCTAAGTTTGATATTCCAAAAAATAAAAAGTGTGATATAATATTATGGTATAAATGAAAAGGAGGAATTTTTTATGAAAAATAATGCTAAAAGAAATGTATTTCAATACATATCTATATTTATGTTTTTTGCATTAATTTTTGTTTTATTTAACGTTTTTTCTGCTAAAGAACATAAGTTTACATATGATGAATTTATTGATAATTTGAATAAGGGAAATGTAACAGAACTTACTGTTGTTCCACGTTCTAATTCTTCTGTTTATGAAATAAAGGGTAAATTGTCTGATTATCAAGATAAGGAAACTTTTGTTGTTGATGTTCCTTATTCTGATAGTATAATATCAAATATAGTTGATATTGCAGAGAAAAATAGTTTAAAGGTTACTACTGATAAGAATCCAGAAAATAGTTCTTTACTTATGATTATTGTTAATGTGTTACCTTTTATAATATTGGTCGGACTTGCGTTTTATTTCTTATCAAAACAAGTAGGAAATGGTTCTAAATCTTTTGATTTTGGAAAAAGTAAGGCAAAGCTTCATACTGATAAGAATAAAGTGACTTTTGATGATGTTGCAGGTTTGAAAGAAGAAAAGGTTGAAGTTAAAGAACTTATTGATTTTTTGAAGAATCCAAAGAAATTTCAAAAACTTGGTGCTAGAATACCAAAGGGTATTTTATTAGTTGGTCCTCCAGGGACTGGTAAAACTTTACTTGCACGTGCAGTTGCAGGAGAAGCTAATGTACCATTTTACTATATAAGTGGTTCTGATTTTGTGGAACTTTTTGTAGGTGTTGGTGCTAGTCGTGTAAGAGATATGTTTAAGCAAGCTAAACAAACTGCTCCATGTTTAATATTTATTGATGAAATAGATGCTGTTGGTAGACAAAGAGGTACTGGTTTAGGAGGAGGACATGATGAAAGAGAACAAACTTTAAATCAATTACTTACAGAAATGGATGGATTTGGTGCTAATGAAGGAATAATTATTATTGCTGCTACTAATAGACCTGATGTTTTGGATCCTGCTCTTCTTAGACCAGGAAGATTTGATAGACAAGTTACAGTTTCTTTACCTGATTTTAATGAAAGAAAAGAAATACTTAGTGTACATGCTAAGAATAAGGTTTTAGCTAAGGATGTTACGTTAGATAATTTAGCTAAGAGAACTTCTGGTTTTTCTGGGGCTGATTTGGAAAATTTACTTAACGAAGCTGCACTTCTTGCAGTTAGACGTGATAAAAATGAAGTTACTATGACTGAAATTGATGAAGCTCATGATAGGGTATTGATGGGGCCTGCTAAGACTTCTAGAAATATTACTAAGGAAGACAAGAAAATAACTGCTTATCATGAAGCTGGTCATGTTGTTGCAGGATTGAAGCTTGAACAATCTAATATTGTTCAAAAAGTTACTATTATTCCACGTGGTATGGCTGGTGGGTATACTAATATTCAAAGTGAAGATGAAAGAATGCATACTACTAAGAGAGAACTTTTAGAAACTATTTCTACTTTACTTGCTGGTCGTGTTACTGAAAGCTTGGTATTTGATGATATAACAACTGGTGCTTCAAATGATATTGAACGTGCTACTAAGATAGCTAGAGCTATGGTTTGTGAATATGGTATGAGTGAACTTGGACCAATGCAATTGGAACAAAATGAATCTAGTGTTTTCTTAGGTAGAGATTATAATAAATCTAGAAACTTCTCAGATCAAGTTGCTTTTGAAATTGATAAGGAAATTAGAAAGATAATAGATGAATGTTATAAGAAAACCGAAGACATTATTAAGAATAATATGAAGCTTGTTGATTTAATTGCAGAAAATCTTGTTAAATATGAAACTCTTACTAAAGAGCAAATTGATTATTTAGTAGAAAATGGCAAAATGAAAGATGAAGAAGTAAAGATAGAAGAAAAAGATGATAATACTTTAGATGAACTTAAATCTCTTGCTAAGGAAAATGGAATTAAAGGATATACTAAAATGAGTAAAGATGAGTTGAAGAAAGAATTAGAAAAGTAAAATTTTCTAATTTTTTTTCATTTTAATAAAAATAGATATTTTGTTACTTTGAAGTTTGTCAAAAATGTATTGGGAATACATTTTTTGTAACTTAAATGTCTTTTTTTTGTCCAAATTTTAATTTTGGTATTATTTTTAGTGATGAAATTTTAAAAAGTACCATTTTACAAGTCTTTTTTAATAGTATATAGTGTTTTTGTAAAGACATTATTCTTTGAATAGTTAGGAGGTGTTTTATGAGAAAAATGTTTTTAATTTTATTATTTTTTACTGTTTTTTTAGAGGTTGATGCTGTTTCTTATAATGGAAAGTTATATGAAGTTCATCATCCTAATTCGGGCTTTACTGTTTTTGCAAGTGAAAGCTTGGGATTTATGGATTATAATAGTTGGATAATAAAGTCTAGTGTTGACAATAGAGTTTATTATTGTATTGAACCAGAAACTAAATTAGATGGTGCTTCAAAAGGTAGTCATTCGATGATAACTGGTGATAAAAATATTATTAGTAATTCTAAACTTACTACTAGTAAGTTTGAAAAAATCAAACTTATTGCATATTATGGATATGGATATAAGGATAATAATGTTGATCATACTAATAAAAAATGGTATGGAATTACGCAAGTTATGATATGGAGAATTATGAGGCCTGATCTTACTTGGACTTTTAAATCTAGTAGAAATGCTAGTCCTAATAAAAATCTTTATAGTAAGGAAGTTGCTGAGATTAATAAATTAGTTAAAGAACATTTAGTAAAACCTAGTTTTGCTTCAAAAAAGTATAAAATTAAGTTGGGTGAATCTATAGAGATAAATGATACTAATAAAGTGTTATCCAATTATAATTTAGTTAGTTCTTTGAAGGATATTAAAGTCACAAGAAATGGTGATAATCTTAAAATTACTGCGATAAAAATAGGCAGTGATAAATTAACTTATAAAAAATCTTCAAGAATGACTGAATCTTTTGCTCTTTTTGCTAGTTCTAGTTATCAAGATATAATTTCTGTTGGTAATCCTAGTATTTCTAGTTTTAGCTTTGATGTTGAGGTTACTGGTGGTACTGTTAGATTAAAGAAAATTGATTCTTTAAATAATTCTTTTAAAGCTCAGGGAGATGCTAAGTTAGTTGGCGCTATTTATGAAGTTTTTGATTTAAATGGTAAATCGGTTGGTAAGATTACAATTAATGATAAAGGGTTTGGGGAGTTGTTTTTAGATTATGGAAGTTACAAAATAAAAGAAGTTAAGGCGCCAGTTGGATATAAGCTAAATAATAAAGTTTATGATATTGTTATTGATAAAGAACACTTGAATATTGATATTGATGTTTCTGATGATGTTATAAATGGTAAGATTATAATCAAGAAAAAGAAGGGTGGTACTGGTGAAGAGTTAGTCGCTGAAAATAATGCGTGTTTTGAAATTAAAGAATCTAGTTCTAATTTTGTTTCAAAGATATGTACAGATAATAATGGAGTTGCTTATGCTACTTTGCCATATGGGAAATATAGTATTTCTCAAATTAGTGGAGCAGATGGTTATAATTTTGTTAAAGATTTTGATGTTGACATTACCGAGGAGAAAGAATATGTTTATGAACTTGAAAATTTACGTCCTTCTAAAGTTATATTTACTAAAGTTGATAAGAGTTTAAATTTGAAGCTTTCTGATGCTTTTATCGAAGTATATGATTCTAATGATAAGATGGTTTTTAGTGGAAAGACAGATGAAAATGGTATGTTAGAATTTGATAATGTTAAGATTGGAAAGTATTATTTAATTGAAAAAATTGCTCCTAAGTATTATAAACTATCTTTAGATAAGATTTATTTTGATGTTGATTCAGATGGTAAGATAATCGATGTTAAAATATCTAATGAGAGAAAAAAGGGAAAATTACTATTTATAAAGACTGATGGTAGTGGTCTTAAGAGATTGTCTGATGCTTATTTCAAAATATATTTCAAAGATTTTGATAAATTGGTTTATGATGGTAAGACTGATAATGATGGTATGATTAAATTAGATAATTTGGATGCTGGTACTTATTGTATTTATGAATCTCTTGCTCCTTCAGGGTATAAACTTGATGATAAACCTAATTGTTTTGAAATAAAGGATGAAAATGAAGTTATTAAGATTAATATGACTAACAATATGCTTGTAAAAGTTCCTGATACAGGAGAAGTTTCTTTTTCATTTATAATTAAAGTGTGTTTGATATTTTTTGTTGCTAGTCTAGGTGCGGTGATTTACTATGTTAAAAAGTATTAGAGGAGGTTTTATATCATTAATATTTTTATTTCTTTTTCTTACTTATTCTAATATTTTTATTGATGTGAAATTTATTTATTATGATGAGTCTATTCCTTTGTTTTCTGTTATGGAAGTTGATAGTGTTGATAATCCTATTTCTTCTTTGGATGAGGCTATTGGAAGAGTTATAATTGATAAAATTAGTTTAGATAGAAAGTTTTATTCTTTTGATTCTGATTTAAATGATGTAAATAAAAATGTTGCTATAATTTCTCCTTCTGATATGCCTGATGTTATTGGGGGAACTCTTATTCTTGCTGCTCATAGTGGGAATGTTAATACTGCATATTTTAAAAGACTTAATGAGCTTGTAATTGGTGATGTTGTAAATATTTATTATTCTGATATTAAATATGTTTATAAGATTTCTTCTTTTTATGAGGAAAAAAGAAATAGTTCTGTAGTTATAAAAAGAGAAAAAATGAAAAATGTTTTAGTACTTACTACTTGTAAAATAGGTACAAAGAAGCAACTTGTGTATATTGCTAATCTTGTTAATAAGTGTAATGTTGATGACAATTGCTAATTTTTCTATAAAAACACTTGCAAAAACATATAATTTATTGGTATAATATGTGCGAGTATTAAGTTACTCCTTGCCTTTGTTAAAGGCCAGAGTCCAAAAGGAGGTGCAAAAATGAAAAAGTATGAAATAATGTTTATTGTTAAACCTACTCTTGATGAAGCTGCTATTAAAAAGGTTGCTGATGATGTAAAAGCAACATTTGAAAAGTTTAATAGTAATGTTTTAGAAGTTAAAGACATGGGTCAAAGAGATTTAGCTTATGAAATTAAAAAACATAAAAAAGGTTACTATTTCCTTTTTACAGTTGAAGCTACAGTAGATGCAATAGATGAATTTAATCATATCGTTAATATTAGCGAAAATATTATTCGTGCATTAGTAGTAAAATTAGAAGATTAATGAGGTAAATTATGAATAAAGTATGTTTAATTGGTAGATTAACTAGAGACCCTGAATTAAGATATACTTCAAGTAATAGAGCGGTTGCATCTTTTACTCTTGCTGTAAATAGACAATTTACTAATCAAAGTGGTGAAAGAGAAGCTGACTTTATACCTGTTGTTGTTTGGGGTAAACAAGCAGAAAACGTTAAAAATTATATTAATCAAGGAAGTCAAATCGCAGTTGAAGGTAGAATTCAAACAAGATCTTATGATGATCAAAATGGTCAAAAAAGATATGTTACTGAAGTTGTAGCAGATGCTGTTCATTTCATTGAATCTAGAGCTAGTCGTGAACAAAGAGGTAATGCTTCCGTTCAAAATAATTATTCACAAAATAATTATCAATCTGCTCCAGTAAATAATGAAGCAACACCATATGATTTTGGTAATAATCAAACTACAAATGTAGTTGATGATCCATTCAAAGATTTTGGTGATGAAATTAAAATTGGAGACAATGAATTGCCTTTCTAAGAAGGAGGAGAATTATGGCAGAATTTTATAGAAAAAGAAAAAAAGTTTGTTACATGTGTGCTGGTAAACAAATTAATTATAAAGATGTAGAAATACTTAAAAAATATGTTAATGAAAAAGGTAAAATTTTACCTAGACGTGTAACTGGAGCTTGTGCTAAACATCAAAGATATATTGCTGAACAAATTAAAAGAGCTCGTATGATTGCTTTATTACCATTTACAAAATAAACAAGAAATTGTTTATTTTTTTTCTTTGTAAATGACATATGGTAAAAAATATAGTATAATAGAGTGGACAAGGAGGAGTTATGGATTTTAAAAGTTTAAAAAAAATTCTGGCTAAGGAATTGTTTTTATCAAAAAAAATTTTTATTCTTGGACATAACAATATGGATATGGATGCTTTTGCATCGGTTCTTGGTTTTTCTTTAATATGTAAGAAGTATAAGAAAAAGTTTTATTTAGTTAGTGATGATGTGGAATTTGATTATGGAATAAATAAGGCTCTTGAAAAGATGAAGGGTATTCATTTTATTGATAGTAAGGCTGCTGATGATTTAATTGATGATAAGAGTTTAATTGTTATATTAGATGTTAATAAGAAAAAACTTATTTGTTTAGATAAAATATCTTCTTATTCTAAAGTTATTATAATAGATCATCATGATACTAATAGTGATACTATTAATACTGATTATTTATATATTGATAAGACTGTTAGTAGTGTTTCTGAAATTGTTTCTATGTTACTTAGAAAGTTTAGGGTAAAGATACCAAAGATGTATGCAACATTGCTTTTATCTGGAATTATATTGGATACTAATGGACTTAGTTATAAACTTAATCGTAGGACTTTCTTTTACTGTTATTATTTACTTAGTAATAATGCTGATATGAATCAATCTCAAGAGTTATTAAAAGATGATTTTAATAGTTATTTGAGAAAGGTTAAATTGATTGAAAAGACTACTATGTATAATGATTTTGCAGTTGTTGTTGATAAGTCTAATGACATATATTCTAGAAAGGATATAGCAATGGTTGCAGACTCTTTACTTACTTTTCAAGATATTAAGAGTTGTGTAGTTACTGCTAAAATAGGTGATGATGTTATTGGAATAAGTGCTAGATCTATTGATAAGATTGATGTTAACAAATTTATGGCTAATTTTGGTGGCGGTGGTAATAAGAATGAAGGTGCTGCTGTTATAGAAAATGCTAAGATGAATGATATTGAAAATAAAATTCTTAAACTTATAAAGAGGTGAGATTATGCAAGTTATATTTATAAAGGATTTAAAGAATCAAGGTAAAAAGGGAGAAATTAAGGAAGTAAAAGATGGATATGCACAAAACTTTTTAATTAAGAATGGTTATGCTGTTAAAAAGAATGATGTTAATATGAGTATTTTAAATAGACAAAAAAAAGAAGAAAAAGAACTTGATGATTATAATAGAAAAATGGCTCTTGATATGAAAAACAAAATTGAGGGTGAAAAAATTTCTTTTGTTGTTAAAACAGGGGAAGGTGATAAGGTTTTTGGAAGTGTTTCTGCTAAACAAATTAAAGATAAACTTGAAAAGTATAATATTTCTAAGAATCAAATTGTTATAGATAGTCCACTTAGTAGTCTTGGTTATCATGAAGTTAGAATAGATTTGTATAAAGATATTTTTGCTATTGTAAGGGTTGAATTGAAGAAGTAGGTGATATGGTGAATAGAGAAATACCACAAAATATAGAAGCTGAACAATCTGTTATTGGAGCAATGTTACTTTCTAAGAGTGCAATTGTTGAAGCAATAGAGAGCTTGGTTCCTGAAAGTTTTTATTTAGATAAACATGGTAAGCTTTTTAATGCCATTAAGAAGTTATATGATAATGGTATTCCGGTAGACTTTACGACACTTACTAATGAATTAAAAGATCAAGGTTTACTTAGTGCAGTTGGTGGAGTTGAGTATATAACTGAGATTATGGAACAGACTCCGATTGCTTCGAATGTTTCTTATTATATTAACATTGTTGAGGAAAAGAGTGTTTTAAGAAGACTTATTGATAGCGCTACTGATATTGCTTCTTTGGGATATAGTAATGAATATAATTTGGAAGAAACTTTGGATAAAGCTGAAAGTAAGATTTTAGAGGTTGTAAAAGATAGAAAGGCTACTGATTTTAAACATATGCCTGAGGTTCTTACTAATGTTCAAACTAATTTGGAAAAGCTTGCTGCTAATAAAGGAAAGATTAGTGGGCTTTCTTCTGGTTATATTGATATTGATAAGTTGACTGATGGTTTTCATCCGGGAGAGCTTATTATTTTAGCGGCTCGTCCATCAGTTGGTAAGACTGCTCTTGCTCTTAATATTGCACAAAATGTTGCAATTAATGATAAGAAGTCTGTTATTATATTTACTCTTGAAATGTTGGCTGAGCAAGTTGTTCCGCGTATGATTGCATCGGTTGGGCAAATTGAGGCTTTTAAATTAAAAAATGGTAATTTAGAGAATAAAGATTGGTCTAGGGTAACTAGTGCTATGGCTACTCTTGCTGATACGAATATCTATATAGCGGATACTACTAATATTACAGTTGGTGATATAAAGGCAAAGTCAAGAAGGGTTAAAGCACAAGATCCTAATTTAGCACTTATTGTTATCGATTATCTTACATTAATTAGTGGAATGAGTAGATATTCTGGACAAAGACAACAAGAAGTTTCTGAAATATCTCGTGCTCTTAAGGCTCTTGCTTTGGAACTTCAAATACCAATTCTTGCTTTGGCACAGTTGTCGCGTGCTCTTGAGGCTCGTGAAGATAAAAGACCTATACTTAGTGATTTAAGGGAATCTGGTCAAATAGAACAAGATGCTGATATTGTTGCATTTTTGTATCGTGATGATTATCATAATAAAGAGGTTAGTACTCCAGATAATATTAGTAAAATAGAAGTTATTTTGCGTAAGAATAGGAATGGTAGTACTGGTACTGCTGAGTTACTTTTCAAAAAGAATACTCAATCTTTTATGAATTATACTAATGATATTAAAGAGGTTGGTGATAAGAGTGAATAAGACTAGTGCAATTTTTACAGTTTTTTTAGCTTTTGTTCTTGCTATTGGACTTGTTTTTATTGATAATACTAAAGATGTTTATTATGAAGCGCAAGATGTTTATCGTGTTTATTTAGAAGGTAAGTCTATTGGACTTATTAAGTCTAAGAGTGAGTTTGAATCTTATATAAATGAAAAACAAAATGCTATAAAGGAACAGTATAATGTTTCTAGAGTGTATGAACCTAATAATTTAAAGATTGAAAAAGAAATTACTTATAATGAAAAAATTTCTTCTGTTGCTGAGGTTTATAATAAGATTTCTAATGAAAAGGCTTTTACTATTGATGGTTATATTGTTACCATAAAGAAGAAAGATAATGATTTGAAGCTTTATGTACTTAATAAAAAGGTTTTTACCGATTCAATAAATGAAACTGTTAGATCGTTTGTTGATAAGGATAAATATGATGCTTATCTTAGGGAACAACAACAAGATATAGTGGATGAAGGAACTATTATTGAAAATGTTTATATAGAAGATGAAATTACTATTAAAAAAGGAAGGGTTCCTGTTAATGAAAAGATATTTTATGATCATGATAGTGTTTCTGCGACAAAGGAGCTTACTAAGTATTTAATATTTGGTAATTTAGATAAACAAAAGACTTATAAATGTAAAACCAGTGATACATTGGTTTCTATTGCAGAGGCTAATAAACTTAATATAAAAGAATTATTGGTTGCTAATAATGATTTATCTGGTGAGGATGCTCTTTTGTATGAGGGACAAGAATTAGTTGTTAATCTGATTGAGCCTCAAATTACGGTTACTGAGGTTACACATGAGGTTGCTAAGCAAACTATTAAGTATGATACTATTGAACAAAAGGATAGTTCTATGTATGTAGGACAATCTAAAACTGTTAAGAAGGGTGAAAATGGTGTAGAAAAGGTTACTAAGAAAGTACAAAGAAAGAATGGTTTTATAGTTAGTGCGGTTGGGGTTTCTTCTGAGGTATTGAAGGAACCTGTTGATAAGATTGTTAAAGTCGGAACTAAACGTACTACTTGGAGTGGTAGTTATATTGGTTCAATTAATTATAGTGCACCAGATGGTTATTGGGCATGGCCTACTAAGAGTGGATATTGTTTAACATCTAGTTATGGTGAATATCGTTCTTATGAAAGACATTATGCACTTGATATTTCATGTACTGGTCTTGGTTCTCCAATATATGCTGCTCAGGGTGGTACTGTTACTGAAATTGCTACTGGTTATGGTAATAATACGAGTGTTGTAAATTATGGTAATTATGTTGAAATAAATCATGGTAATGGTGTTGTAACGTTATATGCCCATTTAAATAGTGTTAATGTTAGTGTTGGTCAGGTTGTATCTAAAAAACAAGTTATAGGAACTATGGGAAATTCAGGTTTTTCATTTGGTACACATCTTCATTATGCTGTGTATAGAAATGGTTCTGTTGTTAACCCGTTCTCGCTTTATTAATGAAAGTTAGAGTGATTGGAAGTGGTTCTCGTGGTAATGCTACTATTGTAGAGACTGCTTCCTGTAATATTTTAATAGATGCAGGACTGACATATAAAAATATTTCAGAAAGACTAGGTGGAGATGTTCCTAATATTGACATTGTTGTTATTACTCATACTCATAAAGATCATATTGGAGGACTTAAATCTGTATTGAAGAAGAATCCTATTGTTTATACTATGGCTGATCTTGGAAATTTAGTGTCTTATGATAAAATTAATAATGAAAGACAGTTTAGTATTGGTGATACTTCTTTGAAATTGTTTGATTTGTCTCATGATAGTTATTGTTGTGGAATGATTATTAGTGATGGTGATAAAGAGCTTGTTTATATTACTGATACTGGTTATATTAATAAGAATGTTTTAGAGGAAATTGGTAATAAGGATATATATATTATGGAAAGTAATCATGATGTTGATATGTTGAGACATAGTTCTAAACCATTTTATTTGCAAATGCGAATACTTAGTGATGAAGGGCATTTATCTAATGAACAGGCTCTTACCTATTTGAAGGGTCTGGTTGGTTCTAGAACTAAGTGTGTTATACTTGCTCATTTGTCTTTGGAAAATAATGATAGTAAGCTTGTATATGATACTATGCGTGATGGTTTGGATGATAATATAGAAATTCTTGTTGCTAAACAGTTTGATGCATTGGAAGAGATTGTTGTTTAATGATAAAGATTATTTGTATTGGAAAGTTGAAGGAAAAGTACTTTAGGGATGCTGTTTCTGAGTATCTTAAAAGACTTAGTAAGTATACTAAAATTTCTTTGATTGAAATTGCTGATTGTAGTGATGTAGATGTTAAGAGTTGTTTAGCTAAAGAGAAGGAAGCTATATTAAAAAATATTAAAGAAAAAGATAATGTTGTTTTGCTTGATGTTAATGGTATTGAGTATTCAAGTGTTTCGTTTTCTGATTTTATTAATGATGAGCTTTCTTATAATAGTAATATTACTTTTATAATTGGGTCTTCAAATGGATTTGATGATGAAATATATAGTTTATTTAAGAAAAGAATATCTTTTTCTAAGATGACTTTTCCTCATCAACTGTTTAGAGTTTTATTACTTGAACAAATTTATCGTAGTTTTAAGATAATTAATAATGAAAAGTATCATAAGTAGGTTAATTCCTACTTTTTTTCATATAATTAATTGGTGATGATATGGAGCTTGTTAATAAACTTATTTGGGCTGTTGCAGTTTCTTTTCTTTTTTTATCTAGTATTTATTTTACTTTTAAACTTAGATTTGTTCAACTTAGATTATTTAAAGTGTTGTCTTGTCTTAAAACTGAGAAGAGTCATAATGATATTAGTGCAAAGGATAGTTTAATTATGTCTTTGTCTTCGAAAATAGGGGTTGGTTCTTTAGCAGGAATTGCTTTTGCTATTTATTATGGAGGATTAGGCTCAGTTTTTTGGATATGGGTTATTACATTTTTAACTTCTATTAATTGTTTTGTGGAGAACATTTTATCAACTATATATAAAAAAGTTGACAATAATGGGTGTCAAGGAGGGCCTTTTTATTATATTAAGTATGGTCTTAAAAAGAAGAAACTTGCCTTTTTATATGCTATTTTGGCTATTGTTTCTTATTCTACTGGATTTATAGCAATACAAAATAATACTATGGTTTCTTTAATTGGAGATATGTATAATATAAATATTGTAATAGTTTCTTTTGTTATAACAATATTATCTTGTTTTGTTTTTTTAAAGGGAATTAAAACTGTTTCTAATCTTTGTAATAAAATTTTTCCAATTATGATGTTTATGTATTTATTTATTGGTTTAATAGTGTTTGTAAAAAATATTTCTTTTATTCCGGAGTTGTTTTTAAATATTTTTTATAGTGCATTTGATGTTAAATCAATATCTGGTGGTTTTTTATATGTGATGCTTATTGGTATTCAAAAAGGTATTTTTCAAACTGAAGCTGGTGTTGGTACTAGTGCAATGATAAGTGGGACTAGTAGTAATACTGATTTTATTAAACAAGGAAATACGGGAATTGTTTCTACTTATTTTATTGGTTTTATAGTTTCTTTTGTTACGACTTTGATTATTGTCACTAGCGACTATGGAGTGTTTTCTTCGATGAATGGAATTGAACTTACTAAGTATGCTTTTAATTATCATTTTGGTTATATTGGAGAGGTTTTATTACTTATTATTTTAGTTTTATTTGCTTTTTCTACAATTATAACTGTCTATTATTATGCTCTTAGTAATTTGAAAGGACTTACTAACAAAAAATTGTTAATAAATATTCTTAAGATTGTTACAGTTTTGTCTTTGTTTGTAGGAGGCATTGTTTCATCTTATGTTGTTTGGAGAACTATTGATATTTTTGTGGGATTACTTACTATTATAAATACTTATTCTATATTTATGCTTAAGGATGTTGTAGTTAAGAGGGTTAGGTCTAGTATTTAGTTTATTTTTGTTGTAAAATGTTTTTGGAGGTAGTATTATGCTTAATAAAAAGTGGGATGTTGTTCTTCATGATGAGTTTTCTAAACCATATTTTAAAAAGTTAGTTAGTGATATACGTAATGAGTATAGAATACATACTGTTTATCCAAAAGCTGATGATGTTTTTAATGCTTTTAAATATACTGATTATGATCAGGTAAAGGTTGTTATTTTAGGACAAGATCCTTATCATGGAGAGGGTGAGGCTATGGGACTTTCTTTTTCTGTTAATGATGGAATTAGAAAACCACCTTCACTTTTAAATATTTATAAGGAGTTACATGATGATTTAGGTTATCCGATTGCAGAGAGTGGTAATTTGTCTAAATGGGCAAAGCAAGGTGTTTTTCTTTTAAATAGTATTCTTACTGTTGAGAAGGATAGTCCTTTGTCTCATAAAAAGTATAATTGGGAATTATTTACTGATGCAGTTATACAAAAGATTAATGAACGTGATGTACCTGTTGTATTTATTTTATGGGGTAGTTATGCAAGAAGTAAGAAGAAGTTTATTACTAATCCTAATCATTTGATACTTGAATCTGTACATCCTTCACCATTTTCTTGTTATAATGGTTTTTTTGGAAGTAGACCGTTTTCTAAAGCTAATGAGTTTTTGATATCAAAAAAAATTAGTCCAATAGATTTTTCTATAGACTAATTTTTTAATATTTCATAATCGTCAATTTTTCTTAGTTTAAATGATTTGTATTGAGTGAATTTTAGTAGTTTATATATTAAGTTCATAGGTTTTTTTAAGAATAATTCATTGTAATTTATTACGTTTGCATTGTAGTAATCTTTTAAACCTTCGATGTTGTCATCAATTTCATTTAGTTTTATTATTTCTTTTTTAAATTTTTTATTTTTTTTAGGATTTTCTAACAAGTATTTGTTAATATCCCATCTTATGTTAAATAGATTGTCTTCTTTTTCATGAATTGTTTCTTCTTCATTATATGTGAATTTGTTTAATTCTTCATCATTTATATCTTTTATTACTTTTTTAATTATTTCGTTTTTTTCTTTTAAATGGTTTTCTAAGTTGTCTTCGCAAGTTATTATTGCATTTTCAAGGTCTTCTAATTTTTTATATTTTATAAACACTATTGCTAGTAATGCTAGTATAATTGTTATTATAATAATTATATATATCATTTTATCACCAATCCTATAAAAAGATTATATCATATTTTTTAGTATTATTTACATTAATTTTAAAAAGAAACTGTATTTGTAGTTTCTTTAGTTTTTAATTAGATTACTTTGTAGTTTATTTCTTCATCAAATACAATGAAATCAACGTATATTGATAGAAGTAAATACCATTTGCCAGTTTTTGGATCACTTATTACAACATGATCTCTTGCTGCTTGTTCTACGACTCCGGTGAATATTCTATCTCTATATTCATTTGAATCTGGAAAAGTCATATAGATGCTTGCAACTTTTCCTTTATTTAATCTTAAGATGTTTTCTACATAAGATTGTTCCATTGGAAGATCTTCACTTATTCCTGTTGGAATTGTGTTTAGATTTTGATTTGGGTTGGTATTAAAACCAGGATTATAATAACTATTATTCATTTTATCACCACTTAATTGTATGTTTTATTTTTTTATATAGTACTTTATTTTTATTTATGTTATACTTATTATAGAGGTGTTATGTATGGCTTACAGTATAAGTGAAATTCAAAAAAAATTATCTTATTTTAAGGAATTGTTTGATCCTGAAAAGAGTACATATCCTATCATTAGAGATATTGCAGATAATAAGTATACACCAGAGGAAGCATTGGATAAGTTGCTTACTATTGATAATATGTATGAAATGCCTAAGAATGTTCAGGATTATTATGATACTATTTTGAATGATTTAAAAAATTTAGTTGATGATAGAAAAAAAGTGAGATTACGTGAAGAGTTATTAAAACAGGCTTCTATGAATATTGAAAGTAATTTACATGATAGAAAGATTGATTTAAATGCTAATACTTTAGAACAACATGAAGAAAATGATACACAAGCAAAGCAACAGGCTTATATAAACAATTTGAGTAGTGAAAACAATAAACTTGATAATGTTAATCAATCTTTAAAAAAAGAAAAGGAAGTTGGTCAAGAATTCGGTGATAAATTTGTTCAATCTACTCTTACTTATGGAGATCAATTAGAGAAAATTAATGAAGAAGCTTTGAATAATGTTAAAAGAGTTGTAAATCCTTCAGTTGCAGACCTTAGAAATTATGTTAATTTTTATAAAAGTAATCAAAGAGATGATCAAACTTTTAATATTAGAATAAATGGTAGTCCTTCACAACGTTCTATTGAATTATTTTATAAGGGATATAATGTTAGTGAAAAGATTCCTAAGGTCGTTTTTGAATATACTAGTGAAGAAGCTTTTGATAGCAAGACTATTTATGAAATTGTTATGCTTTATGCAAATGATGCTGAAACATTGTCTTCTACTAATGAAAATAATAAGTATGTAAATGTGTCTTCTAACGGTGATACTTTAGAAATTAATGATATGCCGGTTGAATTTACTGATAATGTTGATAAAAATATAAATGAGATGCAAAAGGATGATCAATTTTTATATGATAAAAAAAATGTAAAGAAGTTGGTTAGAAAATTGGATGATGTTGCTTCTGCAGAAATGTTAAAAATATTTGTTTTGATTGTTATTATATTTGTTATTCTGGTAGTGTTTTTATTAATTAGGAGATGATATTTTGAAAGTTAAAGTAGGTGTTTCGAATAGACATGTTCATTTGTCAAGGTTTGATTATGAGTTGCTATTTGATACAGAAATGGAATGTGAAAGAGAACTTTCTCAAATTGGAGAGTATAAATCTAATAAAAGAGTTTGTTTAAAAACTGATAAAGGTGTTATTTGTGATGTTGCTGTTCTTGGGCCTTGTAGAGATTATACTCAAGTTGAAATTAGTAAAACTGATGCTTACTTTTTTGGAATTTCTCCGGAGGTAAGAAGCTCTGGTGATGTTTCTCATGGTGAATATATTACAATAGTTGGAGAAAAAGGCGAAATAATTCGAGATTGTTGTATTATTGCCACACGTCATATTCATATTTCTCATGAGGACAGAGTTAAGTATGGTTTGCATGATGATTTATATGGTGTTAAGGTTGATGGGGTAAAACCTGGTATACTAGGTGATGTTCATATTAAGGAACTTGACAATGGATATTTTGAGCTTCATTTGGATAGAGATGATGCTAATGCATTTATGCTTAAGAATGGTGATCTTGTTGAAATAATTGATAATATAAAAAACTGATATTATTAATAACTTGAGATATTTTTGCGATAAATTGTAAAAATATCTTTTTTTTACTAGTAAATATTTTAATAAGTGTAAAAATGAGTCAATAAAATAGAACAAAATAGGCAATTTATGTTATACTGGTTGTAAAGTAGGAGGTAAAACTATGTTAAAAGATTTCAATCCTCATATTATGTTACAAGAAGAAAAATTAAAACAAGAGAGATTAAAAAAAATAATAGATGAGGAAAAAAACAGAAATGAACTATTGAAGAAATTATATCTGATAATTCGTGACCAAAAGTCTGAAGTGAATGAGTTAGATAAACAAATAGAAAATTTAGAAGTAAAAAACCAAAATGTAGGTGTTATTAGTAAATTTTTAAAAAGTTTTAAATTAGGAAAGGGTTACAAAACTGATTTGGAAATTCAGAAGTTAATAAGAGAAAAGCAAAAATTAGAAAAAGAGCTAGAAAACAATCAAAATCAAGTAAAAACAATTCAAAATCAAGTAAAAGCAATTCAAAATCAAAAAGAGGTAGCAAGTGAAAAAGTTAACAAATGTGTAAAAGAAGAAGATGAAAGACTAGTAATAACAGATGAAGATTATGTAGAAAAATTTACAGAAAAATCATATGAAGATATAGACATTGATAAAAAAGTATTAGTTCATTGTACGAATCTTTTCCCCAAAAATCATATGTTATTAACAAATTATGATGGCGATAAAATACAAGAAGAAGATTATAAATACAGAGATGTTAATAAAAAGGTAAATATTATAAGTCACAGACATACTCTTCATTTTACTATCAACAATAGAGTACAAAATACATCGAAAGGAGAGGGTACATGGGATGATCGTATTTATATGATTGTAGATCAACTAAAACCTATAAAAAATAAAATCGAGCATGAAAGTCCTAGTGATTCTTGGACGGGTGAGAGTATAAAACTTTCAAATGAAGCAGTAATATTAGTAAAATTACAAGAAAAGGATAGGCTGAAAAAGGAAAATCTAAATGGTTATAAAGTTTGCTATTATGATGGTGATCCTATAAAATGCTTAAGAAATTTTTTGAAAATAAATGGATATGAAACTATTGAAACGTATGCAAATTACTCTGCTCATTCTGAGAGTGCAAGATCGTTGCAAGAAAAAACTTTGAATGAACGTGATTTTATAATAAATTATATGAAAGATAATAAATATTTGAAAAAAGATATACCTATGTTTTCAGCAAAAGAAATGGCCGTGATTATAGATATCCTGCCTGGTTTTTCAGATCCATCATGTAGGCTTGAAGGATTAATAATTTCTGAAATTGAAAAAGATTCTAACTTTGAGTTTCAAAAACCTGATTTATTGAGAATTGCTGACTTTATGATAAGAACAGGTGTAAAGAAAACAGAAGATGGAAAATACAAATTTGCATCAGATGAGGATGTATATAAAATTGCAAAAGCATATACAAATACAAATGATGCTCAATTGATAACAATTGATGATGGGCAATTAAATTTAATTAAGGAAATGTATAATTTGCGTGAAGAACTTCACAAAGAATATGAAGCACGAAAACATCCTAGTTTTGAGGAAATAGCTTCTATGAAAGTAAAAGATCTATATAAGTTTGAAAATCAATTAGCATTAGAAACCTTACAAAAAAATATCAAAATCTATAAACATACTTGGCTTAGATTAATTGCTGAAGGTTACTTAATATTAGGTATAAAATTTCGCATTACTCTTGAAGAAAATGAAGAACGAAATATAAATATTGCTCAAATAAATAATGAAAAAGGTATAAATTTTGCCAAAAAAGCCGCTGAAATACTTGCAGATGAAATAGATGGTGAGTTATTTGAAAATTTTGTATTTATTTGTTTTGATAAAGAAACAACTGCTCAAGAGATAGTAGATAAAGCAAAAATGTTATCGATGCGAAGAGATGAAATAGTAGATGAATTAAAGGAAGAAATAGAAAAAGGAAACAGAGTTACTAAAAAATGATAAAAAGATATTCTTAATATGTTTGAATTTTTAAGGATATCTTTTACTTTTAAAATATTTCTAAATTTTCAATTTTATTGTTCATATCTATATTCTAATAGCTAGTATTTAGAAAAAGCAGATAATTATTTTTTTCTTTTTTCTCTATAGATTTCAAGGCGTTCTAGGGTTTGTTCAGTTGGATTTTCCCATTCTTCGCTAGTTATGTTTGCATCATATAGTTCGCTTTCGTTTAATAGTCCTAAATCATTCATTAAATAATATAAATATTCTTGATTGATATCAATCGCGTTTTTCTTCATTTTCTTTCTTATCATAGGTTTCTCCTTTTGGTTCTGTACCATTTATATAGTACAATACTTTTTTGTGTTTACTGTTTTGATCTGCAGGTTCTCCAGTTATGGGATCTACTAGAACTCCGATTACTGTTTTTGGTATTTTATACCATGTGCTTTCTTTGTCTTTTAGATATGTTTCCATGGCATATGACCATGATTTTTTATTATCTGCTACTATTTTGTTTTCTATATTTTTGTTGTCATCATATCCGGCCCAAGATACTAGTACGTAGTCTTTTGTGTAACCTATTATCCATGAATCTGTATCAGTACTTCCACTTTTTAAAGCGTATTTTTTTGTTAGATCTGGTATCATACTATAACAAGTTGGATAAGTGTAGTCTACTAATTCTTTGTCATATGATCCTGTTAATAGTTCGCTTATTATGAATGTGATTGCAGGATCTAGAATTTGTTCTTCTTTGTATTTTTTTTCATATAAAACATTGCCATTTATATCTTCGATTTTTTCTATGAAGTGTGGTGTTATTTTTTTGCCTTCATTTGCAAGGGTTGAGTATGCTGTTGCTAGACTTAGTGGACTGGTTTCAAATGTTCCTAGTGGAATTGATGGTAGTTCTTTTATTTGTTCTTCTATGCCTACTTTTTTAAGTGTTTCTACTAATTCGTCTTGTCCTAGGAAAAGGTGTGTTTTTACTGCGAATATGTTATCGGAGTATGCTAGTGCTGCTGCTAAGGTTATTTCTTTTCTTGCATATATATTACCATAGTTTTTTGGAGAATAAGTTTTATTATTGTCGAAGTTGAATGTTGTTTCATTACTTAAGAATTTTGTTGTTGAAGTAAATCCTTTTTCTATTGCTCTATAGTATAAGAATGGTTTTACTGTTGAACCTGGTTGTCTTTTTGCTTGTGTTGCACGATTGTATTGTGAGTAGCCATAGTCAATTCCTCCGATTAATCCTAGTACTCCGCCGGTTTTTGAGTCCATCATGACTTTTGCTGTTTGAGAGTTTTTTTCGGTTATTTTTGTATTTGATTCTTCGAGTGCTTTTTGAGCATTTGTGTCTAGTGATGTGTATATTTTTATTCCTTTTGTTTCTAAGTAGCTTTTTGGTATTTCGTTTAAGTTATATAATTCTTCCATGGTTGCATCATAGTAATATAGTAAAGATGTTAAATTGTCTTTATTATTGTTTTTTGATATTTCTATTTTTTCATTTTTAGCTCTTTCATATTCTTCTTTTGATATGTATTTATTTTTATACATTCTTTCTAATACTAGTTCTTGTCTTGTTTTTGATTTTTCAAAGTTGTCTTTTGGTGAGTAGTTTGCTGGTGAGTTTGGTATTCCTGCGAGCATTGCTGCTTGTGCTAATGTTAAGTCTTTTACGTCTTTATCAAAGTAGTATTTGCTGGCGTTTGCTACTCCATACATTCCGTGTCCATAGTTAATAGTGTTTAAGTAACCTTCTAATATTTCATCTTTTGTATAATGGGTTTCTAGTTCAAATGTTATCCACATTTCTTTCCATTTTCTTTTCCAACTTTTTGAGAAGTCTAGAAATAGGTTTTTTGCATATTGTTGTGTTATAGTGGAAGCTCCTTGAACTATTTGTTTTTGTTTAATATTTTCTAACATGGCTTTAGTTATTCTTAGGTAGTCAAAACCTTTATGTTTATAAAAGTTTTTATCTTCAACTGATATGGTTGCTTCTTTTATATATGTTCCCATTTCATTTAGGTTTATCCATTCTTCATTACCATTTCCTTGAAATACTAGTTGTTGTTTATTATCATATAGATAGAATTTGTTTGCGCTTTTTATATCTAGTTTTGGTGTTATAAGAGCATATATGTATCCAAATATGTTACATATTACAAAGAATAGAATAATATATATAAATATTTTTAATGTTATTTTTGCTATTTTTTTCATTTTTTCACCTATTTTCTCTTTAATAGTTTGAAAAAATCTATGAAAAATATGTACTTTTTAACAAATTAATATTATAATCTTAACGAAAAGAGGTTAGTCTGAAAATAAAAAACAAATTTATTTTATAAAATTTACTAAAAAAGGGTAGACTTCCCCTTACCCCAAAGAAAG
>CAKOJO010000002.1 GCA_934090595.1 uncultured Bacilli bacterium
GTTATAGTATAAAGTGTATGTTAATTCATAAATTAAGGTGGTACCACGGTTTTTCGTCCTTTAGTTTATGAATTTTTATTTTAAGGAGGGAAAATTATGACACTATATGAAGAATTAAAATGGAGAGGTTTAATTAAAGATGTAGCAGGAGAAGATTTAGAAGACAAACTAAATAATGAACAAATATCATTCTATTGGGGAACAGATCCAACCGCAGACAGTCTACATATTGGTCATTATTCATCACTAATAACAGCAAAAAGACTAGCTAAAGCAGGACATCATCCTATTCTTTTAGTGGGTGGAGCAACAGGTTTAATCGGAGATCCAAGACCAACCGCAGAAAGAGAAATTATTTCAAAAGAAAAACTTCAAAAGAATTTTGATGGTATTAAAAAACAAGTAAGTACAATACTCGAAGGAAAAGCAGAAATAGTTAATAACTATGATTGGATGAAAGATTACACATACTTAGAATTCTTAAGAGATATTGGTAAATACATAAATGTTAACTACATGTTGGCAAAAGATATCATCAGCAGAAGACTTGAAACAGGTATAACATATGCTGAATTCTCATATACACTACTACAAGGATATGATTTTCTACATCTATATAGAGAAAAAAACTGTATATTACAAGCCGCTGGTAGTGATCAATGGGGCAACATAACAACAGGAATAGAACTAATAAAAAAAATTGAAGGAAAAGAAGCATATGGGTTTACAATGCCTCTTATTCTAGATGCAAATGGTAATAAATTTGGTAAAAGTGAAGGAAATGCATTATGGTTAGATATAAATAAAACATCTGGTTATGAACTATATCAATACTTAATAAATTCAGATGATACAAAAGTAGAAGAATATTTAAAAGTATATACATTCTTAAATAAAGAAGAAATAGATAATATTATGAAACAACATAATGAAAATCCACATCTAAGAATAGCACAAGAAAAACTAGCACAAGAGTTTATCACTGATTTACATGGAGAAGAAGAATATAAAAGTGCCAAACAAATATCAGATGCTTTATTTAAAAATGATATTAAAAATCTATCAGATGAACAAATATCACAAGCATTTAAAGGAGTTCCAACATTTAAGTTAGAAAATAATAAACCAATCATTGCTATCTTAACTGAAGCTAAAATAGCATCATCAAGAAGAGAAGCAAGAGAATTCTTAAATAATAATGCAATCACACTAAATGGTGAAATAATAAATGATGAAAATTATGTGATAGATAATAATAAAAAATATAATATTATAAGAAAAGGAAAGAAAAAATACTTTGTTCTAGAAAGATAAATAATCTTTCTTTTTTTATAAAATAAAAAAACATCCGAAGATGTTAATAAACCAAATGGGGCGGCATGTGGGAATCGAACCCACGCATACTAGTGCCACAAACTAGCGTGTTAACCACTTCACCAATGCCGCCATGTAAATCAATATGTATATATTCTATCATTTTTTGTAGATATTTGCAATAGTTTTTCATTAATTTATGGGCATTAACACATTCTAAAAAAATAGACATTCATAATATAAAAAAGGAGGAAAAAATGATGAATAACTATGATGAATATTATAACTATTTAAATGATATGCAATATCAACAAAAAAATGTTAATAACTCGATAATTGAACAAGATCCATATGAAGCTTTTATAAAAGGGAATTTATTTAATAATCTTTACGATCAATATAAAAATTACCAACCAGCTAAAATTAATCCAAAAGATGAACAAGAATATGCTTTATTAATGGTTCAAATATATGATTTTTGTGCACATGAACTAACATTATACTTAGATGTTAACCCAAATGATCAAGAAGCAATAAGATTAAGAACAGAATACACAAATTTAGCTAAACAAGCACTAAATGAATATGAATCACAATATGGAGCATTAAATCTATCAAGTAGTAACCTTGCCGCAATACCTTGGGCATGGGATACAAAAAAATGGCCATGGGAGGGAAATAAATAATGTGGAAATATGATAAAAAACTACAATATCCTATTAATATAAAAAAATCTGATCCTAAATTAGCCAATCTAATAGTAACACAATATGGTGGCGCAAACGGTGAGTTAGGAGCAGCATTAAGATATTTAAATCAAAGATATACAATGCCAGACGCAAAAGGAAGAGCTTTACTTACAGATATTGGAACAGAGGAACTAGGCCACGTAGAAATGATCTGTGCAATGATATATCAATTAACAAAAAATGCTACAAAAGAAGAAATGACAAAAGCAGGATTTGATCCACATTATGCAGAACATGGAAAAGCACTATTCCCAACAGATGCCAATGGCGTACCATTTACAGCAAGCTACTTTGCAACAACAGGAGATCCAGTAGCAGACTTAGCAGAAGACATGGCCGCAGAAGAAAAAGCACGAGCAGTATATGAAAACTTAATAAACTTAACAAACGATCCTGATGTAATCGGTCCATTATTATTCTTAAGACAAAGAGAAATAGTCCATTACGCAAGATTTAAACAATTATATGACGAATATAAATCAAAAGGATACGATAAGTAAAAAATAAAAAATATCATTTATTTTTGATATTTTTTTGTTTTAATAAATCACTAAACATTAAAATCATAGTAACAACGACAATAACAACATAATTAATCATAAAATATGTATCATTAATAGAATAAACAATAGAATTAGCTAACGAATACTCTTTAACAAGAATAAGAAAAATATAAACATTAAGCATAATAGCAATAGTATTTTTAAACCAATCATTAATATCTTTTTTATCCTTAATTAAAAACTTAATAATAGTATAAACAAAATAAATAATCATAGTAATTATAAATAAATAACTAACAAAATTATCACTCATAATAGTTTTATACATTACAAGAATGCATCCCATCACTAAAGTAACAGTTAAGTACTTTATTACATTTAATACACTTAGAAAATTAAAATCATTCATAAAAATCCCTTCTCATATCTTCTTCTTTTTTTAATAAGTCACCAAATTGTTGATCAAAATCCACTAATCCTTTCTTTATAATATCAGGATACAAAGCAGTAGAATTAGCAATAGCTTTTCTAACATGATCAATGGTAACAGTTTTCTTATTATCAAAAACCGCTTCAGAAAAAGCTTGTGATAACATAGCTAAAGCCACATCTGGATAACGACCAGCAGTTTCATATACTCTATTATATTCTTTATTAAGTTCAACTATAAAACGCATAATTCTTTCTCTAACAAAAGGAGTATAAGCCATAACAGTACCAGTTTTTTTCTCAATTTTAGGAACAGTACCAAGCAATATTTCAACAGTCTCATCAATACTAGGTTCTTCAACTTCAATCTTTTGAAATCTTCTCGTAAATGCTTTATCTCTTAATATATATCTTTCATACTCATCAGTAGTAGTAGCACCAATAACTTTGATATCACCACGTCCAAGACCTGTCTTAAACATATTAGCAAAATCAAGAGAACTTCCATTATTTGAAGTACTAATAAGAGTATGAATTTCATCGATAAATAAAATAAACTTATCTCTTTCTTTTATTTCATCAACTAGTCTTTGAATTCTAGAATCACCAGTTTCAGGATCCATTCCCATCAAAGCTTGAGTATCTATCTTAACAATTTCATAACCCTTTAAAGCATCAGGTACATCATTATGAATTATTTTATAAGCAAGTCCTTCAACAATCGCAGTTTTACCAATACCAGGTTTACCTGTTAAAATCGCGGACTTATCTGGTGTAAGCAGTACTAATATTAACTTTTTTATTTCTTCATCTCTACCAATCGCAGGATTAGTAACATATTCCTTCTTAGTAAAATTATCACCATATCTATCAATAAAACTATAATTACTAGTCATATATATCATCCTTTCATACATTTTACATTAATAGTATATAAAATTTTAACAAATTATTCAATATTTTGTTTGAATATTCTTAAGTTTTAGATTATAATTTATATATAATAGAAAGGGCGTTGGTAGTATGTATCTATACTTAACAATACTAGGAATCTTGTTTATAACATTATCTTCAATAGTAATTAATTTCCTAGATGCAATATTTCCAAGTAATAAAATAAGTTATTATCTTAATCCAAACAAAAAAACAGCATTTAATAGAACAAGTACAACAGTATTACCTATAATAATTTGGAACTTCATTTCAATTCCATTACTAGGCAATAACAAATTATTTTTGGTAAGCATAATAACTGATATATTTGTTTCATGCTGTATTATGTATGTAATAAAATATGCAATGATAGTAATATTCAACAAAGAAAATCCTGTCGTAGACATCATCTCAATAATAATATCAACAATATTTGGTTCAATAACATCATACATAATTCTACTTATCAACAGTAGTACACAAAACTACATGAAATATTCAGCAATAGGACTAGTAATAATTTTAGTATTATATTTAATAATTAAAAAACACAATCCAAAAAGTGATTTCTTCACAAAAGAAATGTATTAAGGAGACCAATTATGAAAAAAGAAAAATCATGTGGAACAATTATAATAGAAAATAATAAAGTATTATTAATACAACAAACAGACAATGCATGGGGCTTTCCCAAAGGACACGTAGAAAATAATGAGACAGAACAAGAAACAGCAATTAGAGAAACAAAAGAAGAAACAAATTTAGATGTAGAAATAATTAGTAATAAAAAATACATAATTAACTATAAAATAAATAATGAAATAGATAAAGAAGTAGTATTCTTTTTAGCTAAAAAAACATCAGATAAAATAAAAAAACAAGACGAAGAAATAAAAAATATAAAATGGGTTGATTTAAACCAAGCATTTGACATAATAACATATGAAAACACTAAAGACATATATAAAGAAGTACTCAAAGACATTAAATAAGTCTTTTTTTCTTTATCATTTTTTCCATTTCTTTAACAAATATCGAAGGTTTTCTCTTACTACTAAATAGATAACAACATCCACGAGTTCTAGTAATTGCAACATAAAAAAGTCTTCTTTCCTCCGCAAAAGGATAAGTCTCATCAGAATTAGAAACAAGTTCTAATATCTTATCTTCATTTATTTTATTCGGAAAACCTAAATACCTATCATCAAGATTTATAACAATAACAACATCTTCTTCTAATCCTTTAGCCTTATGAACAGTCATATAATACAATTCAATATTTTCGTTATTAGCATAAATAACTTTCTCTCCATCAAACGAAAAACTTTCATCAATAACCATATAAATATCATCGTTATTTCTACCTAATATCATAATCGGAGATTTAAACTCATCATAAACTTCTTCAATAAGATTCTTAAAGTCATTAACAACATCATTATAATACACAATCCTAATAGGACTCTCCATTCTTTTCATAGAGACAAGATTCTTCTTTATTTGTTTTTTATTTTTCATAACAAAACTACCTGCTAAATCAATTAACTCCTGACTATTTCTATAAGTATTTTCAAGCTTTAATACTTTACAATCATCAAAATAGTTTTCAAAGTTAATAAATAAATTCAAACAACAACCAGAAAACTTATATATAGATTGAAAATCATCACCAACCACTAATAAATTACAAGAAGTACACTTAATAATTTCATTGATCAAACAAAATCTTATATAAGAAGTATCTTGATATTCATCAATAATTATATATTTAATATTATTCTTAACACCATTCTTCACTACACATTCAGTCGCAGTAATAATCATATCATCAAAATCAATCAAATTATTCAAAGACATATAATCATTATACTTAATATAAACATTAATACAAAATATTAAAAAAAGCTTCCCCTTTCTAAAACGACCATATTTACCAGTTTTAATCTTATTATAAAAAGAAATAAAATCACCAAGAACAAATCCATTACATTTAAAAAGCTTCAAGAAAGTAATGATGTTCCCCTTAAGAATATTTAATTTATAATAATATTTACTTAAAAAGACTAAATAATCATCCTTAATGTTCTTACTATAACTATAATCAAAATAATTCATAATATATTTCATAAAATGTTGATAATCAATTACATCATAACTAAAAAAATCATTACAAATACTATCTAACAAGTCATCATCACTAATATCGTAATGATAATTATTAAAACTCAATATTTCAAGAGCAAGCTTATGAAAGGTATAAACATTAACACTATATCCCATATCATTTAATTTTTTCATCAAACTATCACAAGCTTTATTAGTAAAAGAAATACCAATAATCTCTTCTTCCTTAACATCAAGATACTTTATCAAATAATTAATCTTACCAAGAATTGTCAAAGTCTTTCCAGAACCAGCTCCCGCTACTACAAGTACATGTTTATTATTGTTCAAAACTATCTCTTTTTGAAAATTATCTAGTTCATAACCACATATTAAATCATTCAAAATAATCACCTCTAAACAACTATAAACAACATCCAACTAAAAAGCAAATCACCAAAATTAAAAATTGTTACAACTAAGAAAGATAAAATTTAAAAATTGAATCAAAAAACATATTGAAAACTAAAAATTGTCTCAAAAATATTAATAAAAAATTAATAAATAAACATTTACTACAGTAAGAAAATGTAATATAATCAAAATATAAATATTTTATGAAAGGAGTAAAAACTATGCAACACGTATCAGATAAATCAAGACTAATAGCATTCCTATTTTGCTTTTTCCTTGGAAACTTAGGAATTCACAGATTTTATGTTGGAAAAGTAGGGACAGGGGTACTTTATATTTTTACATTTGGCTTATTCGGAATCGGAATATTAGTAGATCTAATTATGATTCTATGCGGAAGCTACACTGATAAACAAGGAAACTTTGTAACTAGGTGGGATGTTTAATAATAACATCCTATTTTTTATAGTAAAAATATAGTAAAAATATTAAAAATTTGGTATACTAATCTTATAATAAAGAAGGAGAAGTAAAAAAATGACAAAAGAAGTAAACCAAAAAGTGCTATACCTAGTTCTGATATTCATGGTTGGAGCAGTGGTAGGATACATCTATGAAGTAATATTTTGTTTAATACAAGATCATCAGCTAATAAATCGTGGAGTATTATATGGTCCATACTTACCAATCTATGGAGTAGGAGCAGTCTTTATATACTTGCTAAAGCCACTAAAAAAACATCCAGTACTATTCTTTATATCAGTCATGTTAACAACAGGAATACTAGAATATGCAATTGGACTATACTGCTTAAAAGTAAGTCATACAAAACTATGGGACTACACAGGACTATTCCTAAACATTCAAGGTTTAGTGTGTTTAAGAAGTGTTGTATCATTTGCAATCGGAGGATTAATTTTAATCTACATAGTAGACCCACTTTTAGAAAAAGCAGTAACTAAAATAAGCAAAAACACTGAACTGGCAATATGTTCTACATTCATTCTAATATTTATTACAGACATAATATTAAGCATTAAGTTTAGAACACCACCAGGACCATAAAAAAGGAGAGAAAATATGAAAAAAACAAATAAAAAAGGATTCACTTTAATAGAATTGCTCGCAGTAATAGCAATAATAGCAATAATCGGAGCAATAGCAACACCAAATGTTATAAAACTAATAACATCAAGCAATCAAGATCAAATACTAAGCGATGCAAAACTTGCAATAAGTAAAGCAAAATATCAATTTAGAAAAGATATGGATGCCAACCCTAGTGGAAAATCATACTATGTAAAAGATTTAATAGAAAGTGATAACTCATACAATGACCAATCAACAGTTCAAGTAGAACCTGATGGAGGAAAATATATATATAAAATATCTATATCAAATGGTAAATATTGTATTGGTTGGCCAAGTAGTTATGTAACAGAAGAAACTCTCCTTAGCAGTGGCAAAGGAGTAATTTCAGACGATTGCACAAACTAAAAGACTATCAAAACAGATAGCCTTTTTTATTTGCAAATTACGATTTTCTTATCTCCAAAAGCCTCAAGCACTTTAGTATAAATATCACTCCTAATGTTTCTAACCTTTTTAGGATGCGCTAAATACCTAATAGTTAAGACAACACATGAATCTTCTATACTAGTATAAACAATTGGATCAAGTTTATTATAATAAATTCTATACTCTCCAATCGCACTATTAAGTTCACTTTTCATCTTACGTGGGATTCTTTTAACCACTTCATTATTCCTAACAATATCATAAAGCATATTTTTAGCATTATCAATATCACTATCAATAGGAACCCTAATACTAATTTCATCCCAAATATATTTAAAAGCTTCAGTATAATTCTTAACCCCACCATTAAAGACCTTTGAGTTAGGAATATGAATCATAATACCAGTACTTTGCTCACCATTATCTTTACTACTAACCTCCAAAATATCAAAAGTTAACGAACTGACATTAACAACATCCCCCACAATGCCATCAACTTCCACCCTATCTTCAACCTTGAAAGGCTTCTTTACATTTATATAAATACCTGCAAAAAAGTTATAAACAAAATCTCTAAGAGCAAACGCCATAGCAGCACTGACAAAACTAATCAAAGTCATCAACTTAGTAATCTTACTTTCCCATATCAATATTAACAAAATAATGTTAACAACTACCCCAAAAGTAGTAACTTTCTTGTTAATTAAATATAAAGTTCTCTCATTAGAATTAAATCTAGTGTTAAAAAAACAAATAATCTTAACAAAAATCTTAATAAAAATATAACTCATAAAACTATATAAAAACAAATCAATATAAGAAGTACTAACTCCAGTTATTTCACTAATATATTTACTAATAAAATCAAATAAATTCATTCTATCTCCTCCTTAAGATGCGAGTTATAATTATATCACAATCAAAAAACAAAGTCACTTAAAAATAACTATAAAACACTAACTTTACGTAAACAAACTATAAAACACTAACTTTTTTCCAAATCTAACATACACTTTTTCATAATTAGATTTATGCAACTTTTTATATTGTATTATTTTTTATTCTGTGATATAATCATCCTATAAGTATAAGGAGGAAATAAAATTATGAAAATAAGGAATATTTTTTTGACAATAACAATTATATTATCTATTTCACTTTTATGTGGATGTTCAAAGAATAATGACTATAGTAAAAATATTGATATTTTAGATACTAAAGTAGACTATTTTGTAATTAAAGACAGAAAAATATATATAACAAAGGATATTAAAGATTTTACCCTTCAGTTTAAAGGTTTAGGATGTAAAATTAAACCAAAATATGAAGAAGAAATAGATATAGATACTATAAAGGAAAATAATGATATATTTGTAAATTCTAATGGGGAAAAAACTATTGAATGTTATACTAGCGACGATTACAATAATATAGAAGTATTTATGTATACATATGAGAAAGATCAAAAAAATCCCAACGAAATTTATTTTATGAGCATTAGAAGTTATGGAGATCCATGCGATATAGTTATGGATAATAAAAAATTGTCTATAGGAAAAAATCCTAGTTCATTAGATGATGTATTAAATATAATGGGTAATAATTATGAAATAGAAAAAAGCATATCATCTGATTCAAAATATTATAATTATACAATAGAGGGAGTTGAATATTCTGCTTTTATTGATGAAGACAACTTGCTTAAATCTTTATCTTTAGATTTCTAACATTTGATATTGAATTCTTTTCTTATTAATTAACTGATAATTTTATTTATAATCATTTCTTGAAAAATAATAAATTAATATCAATGTGTTAAGTATTTATAATTCTCTAAGCAAAGGAAGAAAAAACTCTTCCTTTTAAAATACTTTCAAAAATTATGAGAGTATACTCAAAACAAAGCCAAATAAAAAGAAATATAAAACATCAGCTTTACGTAAAATTGACAAAACACCCATAAAATGCTATAATCTGCAAGTAAAGGACTGATAATATGAAGTTAAAAAATAAAACAATTCTAATAACCGGAGCATCTCGTGGTATTGGTTATCAAACAGCATACGAAGTAGCAAAAGAAGGTGCAAATGTAATAATAAACTATAATAATAGTATTAAACAAGCAAAAAAATTAGAACAACAATTAAAAAAAGAATTTGGTACAAAAACTCTTCTTGTAAAAGCAGACATCAAAAATGAACAAGAAATAATTGAAATGGTAAATGAATCAATAAACCATTTTAAAAAAATAGATGTACTAATAAATAATGCTGGAATGTGTAAAGATACAACATTCGAAGACAAAACAAAAGAAAACTTTATGGAAATATTAGAAACCAATCTTGTAGGAACCTTCCTAGTATCAAAACATGTATCACATCACATGTTAAAAGAAAAATCAGGTAAAATAATAAACATTGCATCAACAAACGCAACATATAGTTACTATCCAGAAAGTCTAGACTATGATGCATCAAAAGCAGGTGTCATCTCACTAACGCACAATCTAGCACTACACTTAAGTCCGTATATAACAGTAAATGCCGTGTCACCTGGATGGACCAAAACCGACATGAATAAAGAATTATCAAAAGAACAAATTAAAAAAGAAGAAGAAAAAATACTATTAAATAGATTTGCACAACCACAAGAAATAGCTAAAGTAATTGCATTTCTATCATCTGATGATGCAAACTATATAAATAATCAAATAATAAATGTCGATGGAGGAGAAAAATATGAATAATGAACTAAATATAAAAGAAAAAACTATAAACCTATTAAATGAAGCAGAACAACAAGTACAAGAACAATTCAAAAACCAAGAAGAAATATGCCTTTATAACAGTATTAAAGTACTAAATGCATTTAAAAAACATAACATATCAGAAATACATTTTAATCAAACAACAGGATACGGTTACAATGACTTAGGAAGAGACAAAATAGAACAAGTATACAGTGAAATATTTAAATCAGAAGATTCCTTAGTAAGAAACCAATTCATATCAGGAACACATGCCCTATCAACAACACTATTTGCACTACTAAGACCAAATGACACATTACTATCAGTAACAGGTTTACCATATGACACGTTACACGAAGTAATAGGAATAAAAGAAAACAAAAGTAGTCTTAAATCATATGGTATAAACTATGAACAAATTGATTTAGTAGATAATGATTTCAACTATGAACTAATAAAAGAAACACTAAAAAATAAAAAAATAAAAGTAGTAGAAATACAAAGATCAAAAGGATACTCAACTAGAAAAAGTATTACACTAGATAAATTAGAAAAAGTAATAAAAACAATAAGAGAAATAGATAAAAGTGTTATTATTATGGTAGATAATTGTTACTGCGAATTCGTTAACAAAAAAGAACCAATTGAACTTGGCGCAGACATAACCGTAGGCTCACTAATCAAAAATTTAGGAGCAGGAATAACTACAAATGGTGCTTACGTAACAGGAAGAAAAGACCTAATAGAACTAGTCGCAGAAAGATTAAATGTTCCAGGACAAGCAAAAGAAGTTGGACCAACACAAAACTCAAACAAAGCAATACTACAAGGATTATACATGGCTCCAAACGTAGTAAAAAATAGTATCAAAACAGCAATACTAACATCAAAAGCATTAGAAAATCTAGGATACGAAACAGAACCAAAATATAATGAACAACGAGCAGACATTGTTCAAAATATAATATTTAGAAACAGTGAAAAAGTAATAAAATACACCCAAGGTATTCAAATGGGATCAGCAATAGACTCAAACGCTATTCCAACACCATGGGATATGCCAGGATACGATGATCAAATAATAATGGCATCAGGTTCATTCGTCCAAGGATCATCAATCGAAATATCATGCGATGCTCCAATAAGAGAACCATACATTGCCTATCAACAAGGAGGCCTAACATACGAATACGGAAAAATCGCCGTAGCAAAAGCAATAGATAACATAGAACAATAACAAAATTGTTCTTTTTTTAACTTATCTATGATACAATATAAATGGGGAAGAGGTAAAAATGGAAAAACTAATAATAAACAAAGAAAAACTAACTAAAGAAGAAATAGACAAAACAAAAATAAAGAGCCGAATAATTCTATTAAATGATAAAAATGAACTAATACTATGTAATTACAATGGTTGCTATCTATTAATTGGTGGAAAAGTCGAAGATCAAGAAACAGTAAAAGAAGCAGCCTTAAGAGAGGCACAAGAAGAAATCGGAGTAGTTCTAAATGAAAACGATCTTGATGACTTCATTCTAATTGAACACTATCAAAAAAACTATCCCACAAGAGATAACAAAATTAAAAATAATCTTTTAATAACATATTACTTTATATCAAAAAAGAAAGTAGAAATAGAAAACGATAAAATAACCCTTTCAGAAAGTGAAAAAAAGCAAAACTTCAAACTAATTCAAGCATCACCAAAAGAAATAATACAACTATTAGAAAGAAATAATACACAAAATCCCAGAGCAGTATACTACGAAGAAGAGTTACAAGAAGTTCTACAAAGATTAAAAACGAAATAAGTTCAAACGAACTTTTTTTCTTTTTAAAAACTGTGCTATAATTATAAGGGAGGTACTAAATATGATAAATCTAGACAACATACAAAACGAAACAATAATAATTTGTGAGCAAGAAACCAAAAAACAAATATTAAAACAACTAACTAAAGAACAAAAACTCTTAAATATAAAACTATTAACAAAAAAAGAATTAATTAATAAACTATACTTTTCATATGACTTAAATGGCATACTATACTTAATGGAAAAATATAATTACAAATATGAAGTAGCAACAATGTACTTAGACAATTTAATATATATCGAAGATAAAACCTACAAAAATGAGAAGTTAAAACACTTACAAGTTCTAAAAAATGAGTTGGAAGAACAAAAACTCTTACTTAAAGACAATAATTTCCAAAATCTAATCAAAGAAAAAGATATAATCTTCTATCACTATGACTATTTAACATCATTCGATAAAAAGATAATAAATGACTTAAAAGAAATATCAAACGTCAAAATAATAGGTAAAACTTATAAAAACTACCAACCAAAAATCTATGAACTAAAAACAATTGATGAAGAAATAGAATTCGTAGCGGACGAAATATCAAAACTAATTGAAAACAACACTCCAATAAATAATATAAAACTAACTAATCTTGACGATTCATATCTAAAAAAACTAGAAATGACATTTGATCTATACAATCTACCATTACAACAACTTACAAAAACATCAATTTATGAAACTGAAATAGGTCAAACATTCATAAAAAACTATCAAGAAGACATAGAAAAAACAATAGATTTACTAAATAATAAGTACAAAGATAAAGATACTATC
Organism: uncultured Bacilli bacterium; assembly: GCA_934090595.1. GTDB lineage: Bacteria > Bacillota_I > Bacilli_A > RF39 > UBA660 > JAEDJI01. The sequence goes on from CAKOJO010000002.1 coordinate 13,359, forward strand.
AATAAAATAATAAACATATTAAATAAATACATAAAAATAAATAATTTCACAAAAGTAAAAGATTTAATAATTCATGACTTAAAAACCACTTATACAAAACAATCAAAACTAAAAAATCAAATAGAAGTCATAGACTACAACAACCAAATAGAAGACACTAACTTTGTTTTTATGCTAAACTTTAATCAAAAAAGTATTCCCAATCTAAAAAAAGATGAGGACTATTTAACAGACAATCTAAAAGAAGAACTAAATCTAAATACTACATTAGAACTAAATAAAATGATTAAACAAAGTACTATTAAAAACATTCAAAATATAAAAAATCTAACAATTACATATAAAACACAAGATGGTAAACAAGAATGCTATCCATCAGCATTAAAAGAAGAACTAAATATTGAAACACAAAAACCAAATAAAGACATAAAAATAAGTTATTCTACTATAAATAATAAACTAAAACTAGCAAAAAAATTAGATAACTACACAAAATACAACACAGTAGATGAAGAATTAAAAATATTAAATAATAACTATGAAATACCATACCAAAAATATGATAATAACTATACAGGTATAAATAAAAAAGAAATGTACGACTTTCTAGAAGGCAAACTAAATCTATCATACACAAAGATGGATACATACAATAAATGTGCATTCGCATACTACATAGCAAATATATTAAAACTAGATCCATATGAAAAAAACATATCAGCAACATTTGGAAGTATATTTCATTATTGCTTAGAAAAAGGCTTAAAAGAAGAAATAGATATTAACACAACTGTTGATAACTATATAAAAGAAAATAATTATGAATTCACAAGCAAAGAACAACACTTTATAGAAAAAATAAAACAAGAAATAGATTTTGCCATAAAAACTATAAAAGAACAAACTAAATATCAAAGCCTAAACAATCTTTTAACAGAGCAAGAAGTAACAATAGAAAAAAATAAAAATCTAAAAGTTACATTCAAAGGTATTATTGATAAAATCCTATACAATGAAGAAAACGAAGTAGCAATAATAGATTATAAAACAGGAAACACAGACATAAAACTAGATTTAGTGGACTATGGTCTATCTATGCAATTACCAGTTTACCTATATCTAGCAAGCAATCTAGAAAAAATAAAAAACCCAACATTCGCAGGCTTCTATCTTCAACAAGTACTCCATCCAGAAATAATACGAAAAAATAACAAGACATACGAAGAACAAAAACTAGATAATCTAAAACTAAATGGATACAGCAATGAAGATAAAAATATAATAGAAAAATTTGATAATACCTATGAAAACAGTCAATTAATCAAAGGTTTAAAAACAACAAAAACAGGTAACTTTGACTCTAGATCAAAAACGATAACAAACGATCAAATTAAAGAATTAATTACAAAAACAGATCAAATAATAGATAAAACAATAAGTGAAATTGAAGAATCAAACTTTGAAATAAACCCAAAAATAATAAATGGAATAAATAAATCGTGTGAATATTGTAAATATAAAGACCTATGCTTTAAAACACCCAAAAATAATATTTACATCAAAATAGAAAAGGAGGAGCAAAATGAACTGGACTCTTGAACAAGAACAAGCAATAAATGAAGACGGAAAAAACATCATTGTATCCGCTGGTGCTGGATCAGGAAAAACTGCAGTGCTATCAGAAAGAGTAATAAGAAAACTAAAACAAAAAGTAAACATAAATGAACTCCTTATTCTAACATTCACCAATGCCGCTGCCGCAGAAATGAAAGACAGAATAAGAAAAAAAATAAAAAAAGATCCATCACTAAAAGACCAATTAGACTATCTTGAACAAGCATACATAACAACATTCGATAGTTACGCTTTATCAGTAGTAAAAAAATATAACTACTTACTAAATATTCCTAAAAACATAAAACCTACAGATAGTATTATTATAAATATAAAGAAAAAGCAAATACTAAACGACATCTTAGAAAACCTGTACAAAGAAAAAAATGAAAAATTTCTAAATCTAATAGATAGCTTTTGTATTAAAAATGATGATGAAATAACAACTGCAATACTAAAAATAACATCATCATTAGATAAGAAGTATGATAAAGAAGAATATCTAAATACTTATATAGAAAACTATTACAATGAAAAAACTATAAATGAAAACATAAAAAAATATACAGACAATCTAATTGAACTTGAACAAGAAATAGAAGACACTTTCTATGAACTTGAACAATATCTAGACACAGATTACTATGAAAAATGCGCAGACATCCTAAATAAAATATTTAATCCAAAAAACTACAATGATCTTTTAAGAGTAAACAATCTTTCAAGACTTCCAAATCTTCCTAAAGACTCACCTGAAGAAGCAAAAAAACTAAAAAAACAATTATCAGAAAAGATAAAACAGTTAAAAAATAAACTAAAATACAAAGATCAAGAAGAATTAAAACAAGGAATCATAAAAACAAAAGACCACGTAGAAATATTGATTGATATAATAAAAGAACTAGACAAACAAATAACAAAATACAAAGAAGAAAACAGTGCTTATGAATTCGATGATATAGCAAAAATGGCCATAAAAGTAGTAAAAGAAAACCCAAATATAAAAGAAGAACTAAAATACACATACAATGAAATAATGGTAGATGAGTACCAAGATACAAGTGATCTTCAAGAAACATTCCTAAAACTAATAGAAAATAACAACATATATATGGTCGGAGATATAAAACAATCAATATATAGATTTAGAAATGCTAACCCAGATATCTTTAAACAAAAATATGAAGATTACAAAAATAATATAAATGGTTATAAAATAGACTTAGTAAAAAACTTTAGATCAAGAAAAGAAGTGTTAAACAATATAAATGAAATATTCAATCTCATCATGGATAAAGAAATCGGTGGAGCAGACTATGAACAAACACATCAAATGGTCTTTGGAAATAATACCTATGAAGAAAACAAAGAAAATCAAAACTATGATTTAGAAATATATAACTATGAAGAAGATAAAAACTATACAAAAGAAGAAATCGAAGCATTTATAATCGCACAAGACATCAAAGATAAAATTAAAAATAAATATCAAGTACTAAAAGAGGGCAAACTACAAGATGCATCATATGAAGACTTCTGCATAATAATGGATCGTGGAACAGCTTTTCAAACCTATAAAAAAATATTTGAATACATGCAAATACCACTACTAGTAATGCAAGACGAAGAAATGACCTCAAAAGAAGACATTCTAGTTCTAAAAAACATTATTACATTAATTACAAAAATAAAAGAAAATAAACTAGACAAAGAAGCAAAATATTGCTACACAAGCATTGCCAGAAGCTTCCTTGAAGAACAACCTGATAACGATATCTTTGAAACATTAAAAGAAGACAAATTAAAAGAAACTAAAATATACAATATATGCAAAGAAATAGCACAAGATATTGAAAGCAAAAGTATAGAAAATGTAATAAACCAAATACTAAAAGAATTTAACTTCTACGAAAAAATTATAAGGATAGGTAATATAAACGACTCTATAATAAGAATAGAGAAAACAAAAGAAATGGCAAACAATCTATCAAGCCTTGGCTATACACTAAACGATTTCATTGAATACTTAAACCAAGTAATTGAATCAAAAGAGGCTATAAAATATCAACTACCAGTCGAAGATACAAAAAGTGTCAAACTAATGAATATTCATAAATCAAAAGGACTAGAATTTTCAATATGCTACTTTTCAGGACTACACAAACCATTCAATAAACAAGACATAAAAGAAAGATTCATCTATGATAATGAATATGGAATAATAACACCATACTTCGACGAAGGAATAACTGAAACAATATTAAAAGACTTAGTAATTAATAAATACAATCAAGAAGACATATCAGAAAGAATTAGACTCTTATATGTAGATGTAACAAGAGCAAAAGAAAAAATGATAATCGTAACAAGCCTAAAAGACGAACAAGAACCATATCAAAAAACACTACTTGATCAAAGTATAAGAAAAAAATATAAATCATTCCAAGATATAATAAACTCAATAAAACAAAATCTAGTAAAATATATAAAAAATATAGATCTAGAACAAGTGCCATTATCAAAAGATTACCAAATAAAAAATGAAAACAAAGAACTAAAAGAAAATACTAATATAAAAATAAAAGAAATAAAACTAAATATAGAAAATAACCAAATCGAAGAACAAAAAGCATCAAAGAATATCAAAAAAATATTAACAAAAGAAGAAATATCAAACATGGAATATGGTACTAAAATGCACGAACTATTTGAAATAACCGATTTCCATAAAGAAACACAAAATCAAAACATAAAAAAACTAATAGACAAACTTGATATAAAAGATGCCAAAATATATAAAGAACATGAATTTATATTTAGTGATGAAACAAATGAATATCATGGTATAATAGACCTAATATTAGAGTATAAAGACAAAATAAAAATAATAGACTATAAACTACAAAATACTAAAGATGATGCCTATTTAAATCAATTACAAACATATAAAAAATACATAAACCAAATATCAGATAAAAAAGTACAACTATATCTATACTCTATATTAAAAGATGAACTAGTAGAGTTAAAGGAGGAAAAATGAAAAAACAAAACGAAATACTAATCCATTTAATATCATTCATAGGAATAACAACCGGAGCATTACTTGCAGCGTTCTCGATCCAAACATTCTTATCACCAAACATGATTCTAGATGGGGGAGTAATAGGAATCTCAATGATAGTGAGCAAACTAACCAATATCTCACTTAGCATATTTACAATAATACTAAACATTCCATTCTTATTAATTGGATACAAAAACTTAGGAAAAAAATTCTTAATAAAAGCAGTCTACGCAATGCTAATATTCTCATGCTTTCTAACCATGTTCTCAAATGTAAATGAATTAACAGATGATATCTTACTTGCAACAATATATGGAGGAATAATTCTAGGAATCGGAGTAGGCTTAGTAATAAGAAGTGGTGGATGCCTTGATGGCACAGAATCCGTTGCTATAATAATAAATAAAAACACATCCTTCTCAACAGGACAAATAATAATGCTATTTAATATATTTATATATCTAACTGCAGGAGCTCTATTTGGACTAGATAAAGCATTATATTCACTTTTAATGTACTTCATAACATTTAAAATAATAGACTTAGTAAGCGAAGGATTAGAACAAGCAAAAGCAGCAATGATAATAACAGAACAAGGATCACAAATAGCAAAAGAAATATATAATAAACTTGGTAGAACCGCAACATTAATCGAAGGAAACGGTTTAGTAAGCGGGAAAAAAGACATACTATACTGTGTACTAACAAGAATGGAAATATCACAACTAAGAACAATAGTAAACAGTAAAGATGAAACCGCATTCGTTACAATAACCGAAGTATCTGAAATAATCGGAGACCATATAAAATCAAACAAAAAAATAAAACAAGTAAGAAAAAACATCAAAGAAATAAAAAATGACAAAGGAGACTAATAATCTTCTTTTTAATTTAAGTAAAATGTGATATAATCAACATAGAATAAAAGAGGTGAAAAAATTGAGAAAAGTACTAAAAGAAGACTTATTAATAAAAATGAACTATTACTTCATGGCTACAAACTACCTTTCAGTAGCACAACTATACTTAATGGACAACGTTTTACTAAAAAGACCATTAAAAAAAGAAGACATAAAACCAAAAGTCGTGGGACACTGGGGAACAGCACCAGGACAAAACTTTATCTATGTACACCTAAATAGACTAATAAAAGAACACAATCTTAACATGATATATATATCAGGACCAGGACATGGTGGACAAGCAATGATAGCAAACGCCTATCTTGAAGGAACATATAGTGAAGTATATCCTAATATAACCCAAGATGAAGAAGGACTAAAAAAACTATGTAAACAATTCTCCTTTCCTGGAGGAGTCTCTTCCCATGTTGCACCAGAAACACCAGGCTCAATCAACGAAGGAGGAGAACTAGGGTACTCACTTGCCCATGCCTATGGAGCAGTACTAGACAATAAAGACCTAATCGCAGCTTGTGTAATCGGAGATGGCGAAGCAGAAACAGGACCACTCCAAGCATCATTCCATATAAATAAATTTATAAATCCTAAAACGGACGGAATAGTACTACCAATATTACATGTAAATGGTTATAAAATATCAAACCCTACAATATTTGGTAGAATGACAAATAAACAAATAAAAGACTACTTTAACGGTTGTAACTACAAAGCATACATAGTCGAAGCAAAAAATTTAAGAGACATGCACAACCTTATGGCAAACTCTCTAGAATGGGCATTGAAAGACATACAAAAACTAAAACAAGGTCAAAAAATACCATTCCCAATCATAATAATGAAAAGCCCAAAAGGTTGGACTGGACCAAAAGAAGTAAACTTAAAAAGAGTCGAAGGAACATTCAGAGCACATCAAGTTCCAATAAAGATAACAAATGAAAACGATGTAAAACTACTAGAAAAATGGTTAAAATCATACCATCCAGAAAAACTATTCGATGAAAATGGAACATTAGTAGACCCATTAAGACAACTACCACCAAAAAATGAACAAAGAATGAGTGCAAACCCTATCACAAACGGAGGATTACTTCTAAAAGAACTAAACACTCCAAGCATTAAAAACTACGAAGTAAAAATAACACAACCAGGTAAAATAGAAAAACAAGATATGATGGAATTATCTAAATACATAAGAGACATATTTGCACTAAATAAAGAAAATAAAAACTTTAGATGCTTTGGACCAGATGAAGCACTATCAAACAGATTAAATCATATATTTGATGAAGTAAAAAGAATGTGGAATGCTGATACCAAAAAATATGATGAATTCCTATCAAAACAAGGAAGAGTTATGGACAGTCTATTATCAGAACACGTATGCCAAGGGATGCTCGAAGGTTACCTTTTAACAGGAAGACACGGCTTTATTCACTCATACGAAGCATTCATAAGAATCGTAGACTCCATGGCAAGTCAACATGCTAAATGGCTAAAAGTAACCAAAGAAATACCTTGGAGAGCACCAATTGCATCTTTAAACTACATTCTAACATCACACATCTGGCAACAAGATCACAATGGATACACCCATCAAGATCCAGGTTTCTTAAATCACTTAGTAACCAAAAAAAGTGATATAGTAAGAATGTATCTACCATTCGATGCTAATACACTAATATCAACATTTGACCACTGTATAAAAACAAAAAACTATATAAATGTTATCGTTGCATCAAAACATCCAAGACCACAATACTTAACAATGAATGAAGCAATAAAACACTGTGAACAAGGAATCGGAGAATTAGAATTCATAAGTGATAAAACAACATCACCAAAAATAATATTTGCTTGCTGTGGAGATACTCCAACACTCGAAGTAATCGCTGCTACTAAAATATTAAGAGAACTTTCTCCTGAAACAAAAATAAGAGTAATAAATATAATAGATTTAATGAGATTAGAAACAAGAGAACAACATCCGCATGGAATGACAAACAAAGAATACGATAAACTATTTACTAAAACCAAACCAATAATATTCGCATTCCACGGATATCCAAATCTAATCCATCAGCTAACATACAAAAGAACAAATCAAAACTTACACGTTCACGGCTATCTAGAAGAAGGAACAATAACTACACCATTTGACATGAGAGTACAAAATAAAATAGATAGATATCACTTAATACTAGATGCTTTAAAATATGCAAACATTAAAAACAAAGAAAACATCGAAGACTATTGTAATCAAATGTTAGAAAAACACCATAAATACATAAGACAATATGGAAAAGATATACCAGAAGTAGAAAACTTCAAACTGAATTAGTGAACTCAACTAATTCTTTTAATTTGTATGGCAATCACTTAAAACAATAATTATAGTGAAGGTGATGTCAACAGGTTATATAGGGATGGGTCTATATTTGAAAAGTCCGATGCTGATGTGTTATATATAACTAATGATAAATCCGTGCCTAAAGTTATAAATGATTTATGTAAGAAAATAAATATGAAAATGAAAATCATTCCAGCAGAAGGAAATGATTTTCATACATCTGATATAATAAACAAGATAATTAATAATTCATAAATTATTATATACATCAATAAAGTAAGATAAATTATCTACAACCTCATTATTATCTAACATTTTTTTAAACTCATCAAAAGATACAAACCTTGCATCTATTACTTCATCGTTTTTAAGATTTAAATCTTCTATTTTAATATTGTTTCTAATAATCCATATGTCAAGTATAGCTTGCTTTTTAATAAGTGATTTTACAAAGTTAAAATCACTTTTTTTAATATTTAAACCAAGTTCTTCGTATACTTCTCGTTGTATTCCTTCTATATCAGTTTCACCAGCTTTGACATGACCAGCAGTTGCTTCCCATAATCCACCATATGATTTATTAAAACTTCTCCTAGTAAGCAAAATCTCTTTGTTATCATTTATTATCCAAGCTTGTTCCAATAAATAGTATTCATTATCTAAAAGTATGTCTTGATGTCTAATAAATACTTTGTTAAGTTTAATTTTATCCTTAGTATATAAATCAATTTTTTCCATATTTTTAATTTTCCCTTCCACTTTATAATATATTTCAAACAAAATAAATAATTAAAACTGTATTATTTATACAAAACCATTTCCATTGTAATATTCTTATAAATATTTGTCAATTTAAGTATGTAAATTGCTCAAAAACTGACCATATCTAATTTGCAAAAAGCATCATTTCATGATAAAGTATAAAAGAAAAGAAGTGATAACTATGCAAATAAAAAATAGAAAAACAAACGAAATAATAAACACAAAAGACAACCTATCATTAAGATTTCTATATAACACCAAACTAGGTAACAAAACACTAAAAATAATAATAAAACCATGGTTTACCAAACTAAGTGGAACCATCATGAATAGTAAAATATCAAATATCATAACAATAAATCTAATAAAAAAATATAACATAAAAAAACAAGAATATGAAAAACAAAAATTTACATCATATAATGATTTCTTCACAAGAAAGAAAAAAGATAAATACTTAGAAATCGATAAAAATAAAAACCATTTAATATCACCCGCGGACTCAAAACTAACAGTATACGATATAAAAGAAAGTAGCATGTTTAAAATAAAAAACTCATACTATAGCATAAATGAACTATTAAATGGCAACAAAATATCAGAAAAATATAAAAATGGAACAATCTTAATATTCAGACTAGAACCAAGTGATTACCATAGATATTGCTACATTGATAATGGAACAAAAACCAAAAATACTCATGTACAAGGAGTTTTTCACACTGTACAAAATATTGCTCTAAAAAAGTACAATGTATATAAAAAGAACACCAGAGAGTATACAATATTAAACACAGAAAATTTTGGAAAAGTAATCCAAGTAGAAGTCGGAGCCCTAATCGTTGGAAGAATAAAAAATCATCATGAAGAATACAAATTTAAAAAAGGTGAAGAAAAAGGATACTTTGAATTCAATGGTTCAACAATTATCCTAATATTTAAAAAAGACAAAATAAAAATAGATCAAGATATAAAAGAAAACTCCATAAATCACATTGAAACAATTGTGAAATATGGAGAAAAAATAGGTACTAAAAAATAATTAATAAAGATAAGATTGAAATATGCCAAAAAACTTTAACTTTGAAACTAGATAACAACAACCAGATATAATAAATGCACTAATAACATCAATGATAACATGTTGTTTAACAAATAAAGTAGAAAAAATAATAAGTACAAAATATATGCAAATAGGAACCTTATACCTATTTTTTATTTTACTATTAATTAAACAAAATATTGGTATAAAACAAAATATACAATGCATCGAAGGCATGCAGTTAACAGGAACATCAGCATTATAAGTAATACTTACAACCAAACTAGTAAAATCATTAACAACAATATCAGGCCTTAAAACAGTCGTTGGATAAACTAAAAAAATAAAATTACCAATAATTATAGATAAAAGACCAGCAACTATAAAATTAATACACTTATCTCTATCGAAGTAAAAAAGCAATACCCAAACGAAAGCCAAAAAAGGATACCAAGAATCATAAACATATATAAAGTACTTAATGAATGGAATCTTATCATCCAAAGAACTACCAATAAGATGAAAAGAACTATTAAAATTCTTAGTAACAAAATATAAAAAAGCTTGCAAACCAAGTATAAAAACAACAAGAAAAATACACAATTTTAAATCCCTTTTACTACTCTTCATAACATCACCACTAAATATCTAAAATATAACTGACTACCTTAGTTACTTCATTCTTCATTATATTATAATCAATATCATCATGTCTATGATAAACAACCTCATGACAATAATTTTCAACTATACCCATTATGATATGAACCCTCTCAAAAAGATTAGGACACTTAATACCATTACTTTCTAACACACTAACAATCCTTTTTGTTGTATCAATTTCCTTATCATGAAATATTTCTGCTATATCATCATCCAAATGCGCAAGACCAATCATTTGCTCATGAGCCTTTTTAGATAAAGTATGTTTCTTAATAAAAACATCAAGCAATCCATCAAAAACAACAGGCAAATTATCAAAGTTAATCGAAGTATTTAAAACATCCAAAATTGGAAACATAATACTATCAGAATAATTCTTAAATCCTTGAGCAAAAATATCTTTTTTATCATTAAAATATTGATAAATAATACCAGTAGAGACACCAACATACTTAGCAATATCATTAGTATTAGTATTATAATAACCATTCTCACACATTAAATAAAATCCCTTTTCAATAATATTGTTTCTCTTTTCAATAGATCTTTTTTGAGTAGGAACTCTAACTTCAGACATAATATATCACCAACAACATTGTATCACAAAAATCAAAAAAATAAAACATGAAAAAAATATCATATTTGTATTGACTGATAAATATAATAAAGGTATAATAAATATGAAATGTGAAAAAAATATCATATTTTGAAAGGAAGATACTATGCAAGAACTAATAAACTTTAAAAACGTAAGCAAAACCTATGTTTTGGGAGAACAAAAATATAAAGCTCTAGACAAAGTAAACTTTAAAATTAATAAAGGTGAATTCGTCGTAATACTGGGACCATCTGGAGCAGGAAAATCAACACTATTAAACCTTCTCGGAGGAATGGATAAAGCAACAAGTGGTACAATCACTATAAACAATGAAGAAATATCAAAATATAGTGATGAAAAATTAACAACGTATCGAGCAGAAAACATAGGATTTATTTTTCAATTCTATAACATTCTACCAACTCTAACAGTACTAGAAAACGTAAAAATAGTAAACGACATTGTAAAAAAACCAAAAAATGCTAAAGAAGTACTAAAACAAGTCGGACTAGAAAAACACTACAATAAATTTCCTAATCAACTATCCGGAGGAGAACAACAAAGAGTATCAATCGCACGAGCAGTAGCAAAAGATCCAATTCTTCTTTTGTGCGATGAACCAACCGGAGCCTTAGATTCAAAAACTGGTGTTGAAGTATTAAAACTATTGAAAAAACAATGTGATGAAAATAATACAGTCGTCGTAGTAACACACAATTCATTAATCGCTGAAATCGCAGACCACATTATAAGATTAAAAAACGGAAAAATAGAAAGTGACGAAATAAATAAAAATCCTAAAAATATAGATGAGGTAGTTTGGTAATATGCTAAAAAAGAAAATGCTACGTGACATCATGCAAAATAAGTCACAATTCATAACAATATTTCTAATGGTTTTAATTGGAATAATGGTCTACGTCGGAGTAGAAGCCTACATGAGTGGTATGATAAATGCAAGAGATAAATTCAACAACGAAAACAATATCCAAGACTTAAATGTAATTGGACAAAACTTTACTAAAGAAGATTTAAAAAACATAAAAAAAATAAACAATGTAGAAAATGCTGAAAGAAAACTAGAACTAACAGGAATAGATGCCGATGATAAAGATAAAACATATCTAATAAGTTTTATCGAAGAAAACAACATATCCAAGTTTTACATAATCGAAGGAATACCATTTGATAAAGACAAAAAAGGAGTTTGGTTAGATAACTTTTATGCCAAAGAAAATAATATAAAAATAAATGACACTATAAAAATAAAATATGATAACATAACATTCGAAGAAAAAGTACTTGGACTAATAAACGTACCTGATCATATATACGACACCAAAGATGAAAAAGAAATAATTCCTGATAGAAAAAAATTTGGTTTCGTCTATATGTCATCAAAAGAAATACCAGAAAACTATATTAAAGACTTAATTAAAAAAGAAACAGGTAACAATATCGACCCATCAAACTATATAAAAAACTTCAACTATGAAGATTACATTCCATACAATTATATAATGGTCGATGTAAAAGATAAAAAGAATAATAACCAAGTAAAAAATGATATTGAAGAAAACATAGAAAATGCACAAGCAATAATAAATATCGAAGACACTGCATCATATCAAATGTATCAAGGAGAAATAGACGAAGCAAAAGCATACATCGGAATATTCTCAGGACTATTTCTATTTATAGCAATGCTTTCAGTAATAACAACAATGACTAGAGTAGTAAAAAATCAAAAACTACAAATAGGAACCCTAAAATCATTAGGATTCAATAAAAGAAAAATATCATTCCATTACATAGGATACGGATTATTTGTATCAACAATCGGAGCCATATGCGGAATATTATTAGGTAGATACTTCATAGGAAATATCTTCCTAAACCTTGAAATGTCCTTCTTTGAAGTGCCAAACGGAGTTCCGGTAGTAGAAAAATCAAGCTATCTAATGGCCTTTTTAACAGTACTAACAGTCTCATTAATAACATACTTCACTTGTAAAAAAGAACTAAAAAAGTCTCCCGCAGACCAACTAAGAAATGAACCTCCAAAAGTAAACAATAAAACTCTAAATATTACAACAAAACCCCCATTTAAAAACCTACCTTTCAGTACTAAATGGAACCTAAGAGACATTCTAAGAAATAAGTTCAGAACCGTAACAGCACTCGTTGGAATAATTGGATGTTCAACACTAATAGTATGCGCATTTGGTATGTTAAACAGTATGAACAATTTCATAAAATTGCAATTCGAAGAACTATATAATTTTAACTACAAACTAACCATAAAAGAAAATATAAAAGAAGAAGAACTAAATAATTTAAAACAAACATATGGAAACAGTACTAGTCAAACTCTAAATATAGAAATAAAAGACGAAAAAGGTAACAGAACAACAAATAACATTTTTGTAACAGACGCAAATGATCTAGTAAGATTCAAAGATAAAAACGATAACTATATAAAAATAAATAATGATAATGGAATATATGTAACAGAAAAATTAGCACAAAATAATAATTATAAGAAAGGTGACAAAATAACATGGCATGTATATGGTGATAAAAAATACTATACATCAACAATCATTGGTTTCAACAAAGATCCACAAAACCAAAACATAACAATGACCAAAAACTACCTAGAAAGCCTAAATATAAAATATCAACCAGACTCACTATATGCAAATAAAGACCTAAAAGACGTAAAAGAAATAGAAAATATAAAACTAATCCAAGAAAAAAATTCACTAAAAGAAAGTATGCAACAAATGCTTTCAATGATGCAACAAATGATAATTATCATAATTCTCTTTGCATGTATCCTCGGAGGTGTTATAATATATAACATGGGAGTCCTTTCTTACAGCGAAAAAAAATATCAATTTGCAACCTTAAAAGTATTAGGATTTAAAAACAAAAAAATAAGAAACATCTTTATTGAACAAAACATTTGGATTACAATACTAGCAATAATACTTGGACTGCCATCAGGTTACTACTTAACAAAATGGATATTTATTATGTGTCTAGACGATAACTTTGACTTTGGCGTTAAAATAAATACATCAACATACATAATCGCTGCCATAGGTACATTCGTCGTAGCATACATAACATCAAGAATACTATCTAAAAAAATAAACAAAATAGATATGGTAAGTAGTCTAAAAACAAATGAATAAAAGGTGATAAAGTGATAAAACTAATATTAGTAAGACACGGACAAAGTACATACAACAAAAAAAATCTTTTTACCGGATGGCTTGATGTAGGACTTACAACACAAGGAGTACAAGAAGCAAAAAAAGCTGGAAAAATAATAAAAAATAATAACTTAACATTTGATATAGCATACACATCAGAATTAAAAAGAGCCCAAAAAACTCTAGAATACATTCTAAAAGAAATAAATCAAAAAAAATTACCAGTTATAAAAACATACAAACTAAATGAAAGACACTATGGAGCATTACAAGGACTAAATAAAGATGAAATGAAAGAAAAGTTCGGAGAAGAACAGGTAAACTTATGGAGACGCAGTCTATACGAAAAACCACCTGCACTTTCTAAACAAGACAAAACATACCCTGGAAATGATCCGAAATATAAAAACATAAAAGAAGAACTACCAACATCTGAAAGTCTATATGACACAATGTTAAGAGTATCAAACTATTATGAAAATGAAATAACAATAAAACTAAAAGAACATAAAAAAGTCTTAATAGTAGCACACGGCAACTCTCTAAGAGCCTTAATAAAATATTTAGACAATATAAGTGATAACGACATCATGAAACTAGAAATTCCAACCGGAGAACCAATATGCTATGAACTAGATGAAGAACTAAAACCAATAAGACATTATTATTTAAAATAGTTCTTTTTCTTAAAAATAACAGTTGAACAATCATTCAACTATAAAAGAGGTAATATATGAAAAAAGAATATACATGTGATTGTAACATTATTCATCATCAAGTAGTAAAAGACACTAAAGAAAAAATGTTAAAAGAAAAAACACTAAAAAATATGACTACATTCTTTAGTGTATTAAAAGATTCAACAAGAATAAAAATAATATGTGCACTAGATAATAATGAAATGTGTGTATGTGACATAGCAAACACTTTAGAAATGACAAAATCTGCTATATCACACCAACTAAACATATTAAGAAAAAATAACCTAGTAAAATATAGAAAACAAGGAAAAGAAGTATACTATACTTTAGATGATGATCATGTAAAAGAAATATTTGAGCTAACATTAGCACATATAAAACATAAGGAGGAAAAATGAAAAAATATAAATATAATATAAACAATTTAGACTGTGCAAACTGTGCCAGAGAAATAGAAGAGGCACTAAATAAAAATAAAGACTTTAAAAATGCCGTAGTAAACTTTAATACTAAAAAAATATCATATGAGTCAGAAAAAGAATATGAATTAGAAGAATTAAACGATATAATAAAAAAGATTGAACCAGATGCATTTATATCCGAAGAAGAAATAAAAATAAAAAAACAATACCATTTATCAATATTAATAATAGCTATCATAATTTTTTTATCAGGATACTTCCTACAACTACCAAAATATTTAAAAATAGCAATGTACTTAATCTCATATGCTCTATTACTTTATAGAACCACTATAAATGCTATAAAACTACTAATAAAAAGTAGAACAATAAATGAAAATGCTCTAATTACAATCTCTTCACTAGGAGCTCTTTTAATCGGCGAAGTACTCGAAGGAGCAATGGTAATAACACTATATACTATAGGAAAACTACTTGAAGAAAAAGCAATAAATAACTCAAGAAAATCAATCAAAGACCTAATTGATATAAAACAACCATATGCCAATAAAAAAGAAAATAATCAAACAATAAGTATTCCAGTAGAACAAATAAAAATAAATGATGTGCTAGTGGTCAAAAAAGGAGAAAGAATACCAGTAGACTCTATAGTAATCAAAGGAACAACCTTACTAGACACATCAGCGCTAACCGGAGAATCAGAACTAGTAGAAATAAAAGAACAAGACCAAGTTCTATCAGGAAGCATTAACCAAGGAAAAATAATAGAAATAAAAGCCCAAAAAACTTTCGAAGACTCAACTGTAGCAAAAATACTAGAACTATTAGAAAGTGCAACCGATAAAAAAACAAAAACAGAAACAACAATATCAAAAATAAGTAAAATATACACTCCAACAGTAATAGTCTTAGCATTACTAGTAGTATTCCTATTACCACTATTTCAAATACCATTCAAAGACTCAATATATCGTGGACTAACATTCCTAGTAATATCATGCCCATGTGCTATTGCAATATCAGTACCACTATCATACTTTACAGGAATCGGAGTATCAAGTAAAAATGGTATCTTAGTAAAAGGAAGTAATTACCTAGACAATCTATCAAATGCCAAAAATATTATATTTGATAAAACAGGAACACTAACAAACGGAACATTCGAAGTAACAGAAATAAAAGTATTAGATAAAAACTATACAAAAGAACAAATAATAGACATTCTAGTAAAAGGAGAATCTCTATCAAACCATCCAATTGCAACCTCTATAATTAAACTAAAAAAAGGAAAAATAGACAATAAAGACGTCAAAAACTTCCAAGAAATCGAAGGAAAAGGAATAACATTTGAACTTGATAATAAAAAAATAGCAATAGGAAACAGTAAACTATGTAACTGTGAAGAAGAAGCAACACTTCATTTAAATATAGAAAATAAACATATAGCCTCAATTACAATAAACGATGGAATAAAACAAGGAGCAAAACAAACAATAGATAACTTAAAAAGACTAAATATAAAAACATACATGTTTACCGGAGATAAAAAACAAATAGCGCTAGAAATAGGTAAAAAACTAGACATAGATGAAATTAAATATGAAATGCTTCCAACAGATAAGTTTGAAAACTATGAAAAAGTAGCAAAAGAACAAGAAATAACTATATTTGTCGGAGACGGTATAAACGATGCTCCAGTACTAAAACGAGCAGACATTGGTATATCAATGGGTAACGTTGGAACAGATTCAGCAATCGAAGCAAGCGATATAGTCCTTATGAGAGATGACTTAGAAAAAATACCATTAGCAATAAATATATCAAAATACACAAAACACATAATAAAACAAAACTTAATATTTGCAATCACAGTAAAACTATTAATACTACTACTAAGTATATTTGGACTAGCAAACATGTGGTTCGCAGTATTCGCAGACACTGGAGTAACATTATTAACTATTATAAACACTCTAAGAATCATTAAAAAATATCAAAAAAATTAAAAGTCCTATGAAAAACGTGTAAAAAAGAACAAAAAGTCCTATGAAAAACGTGTAAAAAAGAACAGAAAGTCCTATGAAAAACGTGAAAATTGTTGTAAAATAAGTAAAAATATGCTATTATTAATATGGTGATACAATGAAAAGAAAAATTTATAATGAATTACTTAATTGGAAAAACAATGAAATTAATAAAAAGCCATTAATGGTGTTAGGGGTAAGACAATCAGGAAAAACATACATAATAAATGAATTCTGCAAAAATGAATTTTTAAACTACATATATGTAAACTTATTTGAACAAAAAAACATTATCGAACTATATAATACTGACTTAACATCAGATGAAAAATATAATAGGTTAAAACTATTATTAGACTTTGATATTGATAAAGAAAACACAATTTTATTTATTGATGAAATACAAGAATCAGAACAATTAATTTCAGAATTAAAATACTTTTGTGAAAAGCATAATAACATCAGAATAATATGCGCTGGCTCACTATTAGGAGTAAAACTTAAAAGATCAAAAAACTCATTTCCAGTAGGAAAAATAAAAATGCTTACATTATATCCAATGGATTTTGAAGAATTCTTAATAGCAATGAACCAAGAACTATTAATAGAATGTATCGAAGACTGTTATAAAAACAATAAACAGATATCTGAACCAGTCCATCAAAAAGCATTAGAACTATACAGACTATATCTAGTAACCGGAGGAATGCCTGAAAGTATAAAAAATATGCAAGAGGTTAATAAAGACTATATAAAATACGATAAAAGCATCTTAAAAGATATATTAACTTCATATTTCAATGATATGAACAAATATGTTTCAAATGAATCAGAAGCCCTAAGAATTAATAGACTATACAATTCATTACCATCTCAACTTTCAAATAATTCTATGAAGTTTCAATATTCAGCAATTTCATCTGATGCAAGAGCAAGAGAATATCAAACACCACTAGACTGGTTAGAAGCATCAAATATGGTCTTAAGATGTAAATGCGTAAAAACACCTCAAATCCCACTCGAAGGATTTGTAGATGAAGAAACATTTAAACTATATTTAAGTGATGTAGGTATTCTAAATAATATATTAAAAATAAATATACAAGACATATTATCAGACAATATATCCTTATATAAAGGAATAATCGCAGAAAACTATGTTGCAAACCAATTAGTGTGCAATGGACATGACCTATATTATTGGAAAAATAATAACACTTCAGAAATTGACTTCTTACTATATACAAAAGATGGAGTTATTCCAGTCGAAGTAAAAGCAAACAATAACACTCAATCAAAAAGTTTAAAGATATATAATGAAAAATATAAACCAGTTTATTCAATAAGAATAAGTACTAAGGAATTTGGATACAATCCTACAACAAAAATAAAATCTGTTCCATTATACGCAACATTCGTGATAAAAAATGATTAAGTAAGACAAAAATACAAAGTTTACAATAAAATGACAAGTATAAATGTCAATAATTGTAAACTTTTGTCATATATGGTAAAATATAAAAGAGGTGAGATAAATGCCAGATATAGACTTTATTGCAAACTACTATCTAGGAACTAAAGCATACACAATATTTATGCTTAAAACTCTATACGATGTGGACGAAAAAAACTACATAGAAAATCAAGACTATCAATTAGCGGCACAAGTAGGATTCATTGCCAATATCATGCTATCAATAAAAGAAGAATTAGTAGAAAACACCGGAAACCTAATATATGAATCAAAACTATATGAAAAAAGATTAGAAGAAACAGTAGAAAACATATCAACAAAAACAAATGATGGTTACGAAATAGATAACTATACATTTAAAGATGCCCCAACATTAGTAGCGATCCTAAGAAACAAATTAGGTCATGGAGACTTTACAATAGATTACAAAACAGGCAAAGTTGTTTTACACGTTGAAGGTCAAGAAGTGTCAATAAGTGTCGATAAACTGACAACATTTATGATCAATGCAAACTATAACTTCTTTATGGATACTAAAACAAATGAGTATAAAAGAAACTTTATAATGTTTACAAAACTAGAAAAAAATAGAACAAAACTAATCACCACTGAAGAAGAAGTAGCAAGCATAATAAGACAATGTGAAAACATAGAGTTCTCTCTTAAAAGACAAGACGGTAAAGAATTAGAACCCTATGAAATAAACTCTTTCAATGAAATAGTGGAAATCATAAAGAAAAGAGAATGTGACTTTGAACTAATAAAATATTACAAAGAACTATTAAAAAATAAAAATTACATAATGAAAGTAGAATACACTAAATTAAATAAATATAAAGACATAAATGAACTACTTCCACTAATTAAAAACTCAATACTATCTCAAACAGAGTATGACTACAAAAACCAAGTGCTAGCAATAGTAAAAGAAACCCAAAGAAAAGTTGATGAAAACTATAACATAACAGATGTAAGAATGGCAAATATTAACAACCTAATAATGCTAAGAACCATGAAAAACATAAGAAGTACTGATATAAACGCTCTAAAAAGAAACATAGCAAATAATTATAAATACCCAATGTATTTTAACTATGATAACTTAGCAACCGCAGTAATAAGTAACTTTAATAGCCTTTTTTCAGTCCCATACGATAAACTATACAAAAAAACACTCGAAGAACAAGGACTAGACTTTTCTAAACTAAACTTAAATGCTTTAAACATCATCCATTTAGAAGTCGAAGAGGATAGACTAAAACCTAAAAAAGACAAAGAAACATCATTAGAAAAAGAAGTAACAAAAATAGAAGACTCACTCGAAGAAATAAAAAACAACTTAGCTAAAGTGCCAAAGGCAAACACAAAAGCAATCACAGCAATAAATAACAATATAACAAATAAAAATAATTATCTAAATCAAAAGAAACAAGAATTACAAAGTCTAAAACAAGAACTGAAAAAACTACAAAACTATTATCAAGACGATGAACTATATATGAAAAATAGAACTATAATCGCTGGTATAAGAAACTCAATAGCGCACGGTACCTATGAAATAGTTCCGGGACCAACTATCGAAGATGCAAAACTTATATTTACAAATATCTATGAAGGAAAACTTGTTTTAAAAGTAGAAATAACAGTAATAAGATTCCTAGAAATGATGGATAACAATTTATTAACAATACAACAATATCTAAATGATGAAGAAACTAAACAAACTAATCAAAAGGTGATATAAATGAAAAAAGTAGAACTACTTTCCCCCGCAGGAAATAAAGAAACATTATACTATGCGGTCCATGGTGGATGCGATGCTGTATATGTATCAACAACATCATATACTGCTAGAAAATATGCACAAAACTTCACACTTGAAGAACTAAAAGAAGCAGTAAAATATTGCCATCTATATGGAGTAAAACTATATGTTACAGTAAACACAATCATCTATGAACAGGAAGTAAAAGACTTTATTAAATACATAAAATATCTATACGAAAGTAACGTAGATGCTCTAATAATGCAAGACTTAGGAATGATAAAACTAGTAAATGAACTATTCCCAGACTTTGAAATCCATGCATCAACTCAGTTTCATACTCACAACGAAGAACAAGTAAAATTATTAGAAAGTCTAAACGTAAAAAGAGTAGTACTAGCAAGAGAACTATCACTACAAGAAATAAATAATATTAAAACCCCATTAGAAAAAGAAATCTTCATTCATGGAGCACTATGTGTATCATACTCAGGACAATGTTACTTCTCATCCAAATTTCTACAAAGAAGTGGAAACCGTGGAGAATGTGCAGGTATGTGTAGACTACCATACGAACTATATGAAAAAAATAATAAAATAAAAACAGATGGACAATTTCTTCTAAGTCCTAAAGAACTATGCACAATAGAAAGCCTAAAAGACATTCTAGATAGTAACATAGCATCACTTAAAATCGAAGGAAGAATGAAAAAAGAAGAATACACATACTACGTAACCAAAATATATAAAAAACTAATAGAAAAATACTATAACCATGAAGACATGACTCTTGAAGAATCAGATTTAAAAACATTAGAACTTCTATACAATAGAAATTTTACTAAAGGATACTTAAACAATAATAAAAATAACGAATTTATAAACATAAAATCTCCTAAACATCAAGGAATAGTATTAGGCAAAGTATTAGAAACAACAAAAGATAAAATAAAAATAAAACTACAAGAAGAACTAAATCAAAATGATGGAATAAGATTCAGCAATAACGAAGGAATGATTGCCAACTTTATATACAATGAAAAAGATATGTTGATAAATCATGCTAATAAAAATCAAGTCATATACCTAGACAATAAAGTAAAACTAAAAGAAAAAGGTATAGTGTTAAAAACTCAAGACGATAAACTAATAAAAGATTTAAAAAACATCAAAGAAAAAAAGATAGATATAAACTATAAAGTAATAGCAAAAATAAATAAACCATTACAAGTAACAATAACAGATGGTACAAACACTATAACAAAAACAACATCAACAGTAGAACAATCTAAAAACACCCCAACCTTAACACAAGACTTATCAGAAAAATTATCTAAGATTGGTGGAACACCATTCCAAGTTAAAGAAATAGAATATGATGTTGATAAAGATATCTTCATACCTTTAAAATATATAAATGAAATAAGAAGATATCTAACCGATGAATTAATAAAAGAAAGAACTAAATCAAAAAGAAAAGAAAAAATACATCAAGAAAAACTAACTATAAAAGAAATAGAAAACACAAATAGTATAAGTTTTCTAGTAAGAAATGAAGCTCAATTAAAAACGTTATTAACAGAAAATGTTAATATCTATATTGAAGATGAAGCTTTGTATAATAAATATAGAAAAGAAAATAAAAATATATATTTGAAAACACCAAGAGTAAATCCAAATCCTAAAAAATATCAAAATGAAAATATTCTAGCATCAGAAACAGGAACAATTTATCAAAATAAAGAAAATAATAATATAGTAAGTGACATATACTTAAATGTTGTAAACAGTAAAACTATAAATACTTTAGAAAACTTAAATGTTAAAAGAGTAGGACTATCAGTGGAACTAAATGAAAATGATTTAAATTACTTATTAAAAGGATATAAAGAAAAATACAAAAGAAACCCTAATTTAGAAATACTAGTATATGGAAAACTAGAACTAATGATCATGAAATATTGCCCATTAAATGCACTAATTAATGACGGTAAAAAACCATGTAATTTGTGCAAAAGTTCTAATGAATATAGTCTAAAAGATAGAAATGGTAAAAAACTAAGATTAATAAATAATAATTGCATTACTAAATTAATGGATTATCAAGAAGTAAATTACATTGATAAGGTTCCAAAATTAAAAGAATTAGGAATAACAAACTTTAGAGTAGATTTACTAGATGAAGAACCAAATGAAGTAAAACAAATCTTAACAAGTATAATAAAATTATTCTAAAATAAAAAAATAATGCATCCAAAGAAACCATTATTTTGGAAAGATAAAAGCCTTGAAAGAACAAGCTCAAAATATTATAATATAAGAGGAAGATATTTTAAAGAAAGAAAAATAATTTTTGTTATATATAAATCAAATATGAATTATTGAATAAAAATGTGAAAATAGTAAGATTGATTTTTCTAATAATTTTTGATATAATTATCATGACAAATTGAACAGAAATGTTTTATATGTTGTCATTTGGTCGGAGACGACTTATATTTATTAGAGATAGTCAATTGACTATCTCTTTATTTTTTAAAAATGTATTAAGTAAACAATATACTTGTACAATGAATAAAAATATCTACCACAAAATACTTTACATGTAATTTAAATTTACATACATAAAGTAATTTTTCAATAAAATTAAGGAGGATGATAAAATGAAATTGGAAAATAAGGTTGCAATAATAACAGGTAGTACAAAAGGAATAGGGTATGCAATAGCAGATCTATATTTAAAAGAAGGAGCTAAAGTAGTAGTAACAGGATTAAAAGATGAAGTACCACAAGCACTAAAATCATTAGAAGAATCTCACGACAGTGAAAATATTCTAGGATTAGAACTAGATGTAACAAGTACAGAAAGTATTAAAAATGTAGTTGAAAAGACTATAGAAAAGTTTGGCAAAATAGATATTTTAATAAATAATGCAGGAATAACTGCAGCAAAACCATTAATACAAACAACTGATGAAGAAATGGAAAGAATGTTTCAAATCAATACCTTCGGAGTATTCAAGTTCATAAGAGAAGTAGCGCCATACATGATAGAACAAAAATCAGGTTCAATAATTAATACTAGTTCAATGGTAGCAAACTACGGTGGTATAATGCAAACTCCATATGCATCATCAAAGTTCGCAGTAAATGGTATAACAAAATCATGTGCAAAAGAACTTGGAAGACACAATATTAGAGTAAATGCTGTAGCACCAGGAGCAGTAATGACAGATATGACTAAAGACTCCACTGATGAAAAAACAAGAGGTATGCTATCACAACTTACACCATTAGGAAGAATAGCAAATCCATCTGAATTAGCGGGAGCATATCTATATTTAGGAAGTGATGATTCAACATTTACCAACGGAACAATCATTCAAGTTGACGGAGGAATTGTAATTTAAGTAAAAAAACTTTATTAAATAAAGATATCGTGGTATACTTATAATAGAGGTGTGCCTATGATAAGATACAATGAACCAGTTGAAGAAACTAATTACAAAAAAGAGCAGAAATTTTATAATCTAGAAAAGTACGATTTATTAAACAAACTATCTAATTTTGAAGCAAACAATAAGTACATGAAAATAACATTAAAAGATAGCTTTCCATATCAATTAATAGTGTCTAGTAATACGAATGGAGTAGAAAATAGCCTAGTAATAGTCTATGATCAACCTCAAATATTTGAAATGGAAATAATACCTGAAATAATTGTTAGATATAGTATGTGTACTAGTATAAAAAGTAGTTATTTTGAAGAACAAAACTATTTAGCAATTATGGAAAATGATACTATTCTAGAACTAAAAGACTTTGATGAAAAAATAATCAATAAATTAGTAGGACACATAGAAAAAATTCAAGAAATTACAGGTTATGGTGATGATTTCTCATCTAAACTACAAGTAGAAGAAGAAAAAGAAAACCTAAGATTTATCAAGAGTAAAACAGGTTCAAGTAATATGATTTTAATAACCTTAATACTAGTAGCACTTCTTTCACTTGCGACAATAATTATAATTTTGTTAAAAAATGCTTGAAAATAATTAAAATATATCATATAATAAATATGCACTTGAAAAAGTGTCCTTGGAGTGGTACTCAAGAGGCTGAAGAGGCGCCCCTGCTAAGGGTGTAGATCGGGTAACTGGTGCGAGGGTTCAAATCCCTCCCGCTCCGCCATAAAAAAAATTAACTCTTATTAAAGAGTTTTTTTGTGGTCTTTTTTACGTTTTTGTATTTGTTCTATAATCCATTTTATAAATAAATCTATACCAAAAATAGTTGTCTCAAAATTATTTGTCTTCTTCAATATATCACCTTAGTTAACTATTATATAACTTTTTAGAAAAATATACCAGAAATTTCTAATATATTTTAAAATATAATAAAACATTAAAATATAATTAGGTAGGTGGTAGTGTGAATTTTACATTAAAAAAGACAAAAGGAAAAGAAGTAGCAATATACAAATCCTTATATATAAAAGAAAACTTAGCACAAAAGATTGAAGAAATAGCAAAAGAAAATGACACATCATTCAACAATGTCATAATAAGTATGATTGAACATTGTTTAAATGAAGAAAAAGAAGAAGAAAAAGTAAATAACTAAATATAGTCAAAAGATTATATTTTTTATTTTACTATAAAAGTAGTATCATCAATAAAAGTATAATCTGTTAAATACTTAAGTTGCCTAATAAGTCTAAACATAGCCTCATCCTTCATCTTGGCCTCAATCATAATATCAATCCTGTCTGTATAAGGTTTAATAAGCTCCACAAATGAAATAAATTCATTAACATTAACAAAATCAGCATGACTTCTCATCTCCTTTTTTAACTTGCTTTTTGAAGAAGAAAAATGTACCTTCGGAGTCATATCGCCCCAAGTATCAAAAATATTCTTTAAGTAGCAAGTAATATCTTTTTCACACGGATTACAAATATGATGAAGATAATCAAGAACAAATGGTCTTTTAATAACCCTACAAAGATATAAAACATCGGAAGCATTAAAAACCTTATCATCATTCTCAACTAAAATACTATTCTTAATATCAGAATCAAGTAAATTAAAATTATTAATAAACCTAGTAAGAGAATTCTTCTTACCAAAAGCACTACTACCAACATGAAGTATAACAAAAGGATCAATATTCATACTCTTAAGAATATCAACATGATATCTAAGTATTTTAAAAGTATCATTAACCACCTTTTGATTAGTACTATTAAGAACAGTATACTCACTCGGGTGTGCATCAACTCTCATCTTATGTAGATTTATAAGATTCCCAATTTCCTTATAATAATCACTATACTTATCAATATAATCAAAACTAACATCATCCAAAGTAGCAAGAGGCACTAAATCAGAAGTAATTCTATAAAAATGAATATTATTTCTAATATTAAAACATATTATTTTATTAAGTGTTTCTAAGTTATTAACAATAACAGAATCTATTCTTTTAATATCAGCATTCTTCATATAATTAGTATAATTAATAGTTTTAAAACTAGTATCATCATATATAGATTTAGCAATAGAAACATAACCTAATCTTACTATCATAAAATCACCCATAATTAGTATGAATAATTTACAAAAAATAATGACTTTTATTAATCATTATGATATAATTTCTTTGATAAAACGAACAAGGCAGGTGAATAAAATGAAAGTATGTAAAAAATGTAAAAAACAAGTACCAAATAAACTAAAAATATGTAGATATTGTGGAGCAGATGTATCAAAAGCAAAGATAATACCTTCGAATAAAAAAAGTACTAAAACAAATAATAAAGTACAAAAAAATATAAAAGAACAATTACCAAAAGATATAATTGATATAAAAGAAGTACCTGAACAAGAAGTAGAAATAAAAGTACAAAAAGAAATAACTGAAAAACCACAAATAATTAAAAACTCTAAATTACAAAGTAAACCAAAAAAAATTAAAACTCAAAAAAAGAAAATACAAAAAATAAAATTACCAAAGAAGACTACAAAAAAAATAAATAATAAGTTTGAAAAAATAAAAAAAATCTTATTAAAACTAAAAACTAAAAAAAACCTTAAGAGAATCATAGTAAGTATAATTGTACTAACATTGGTGATAACAATAACCCTATCAGGAATAAAACTATACCATAAATTATTCGATATTGGTGAAGAAGTAAAACCAAATGAAACTACTACCAGAGTGTTTGATATAAATGAAACAATAAGATACAAAGATGTAAACTATAAAGTTAAAAAAGTAGAACTAAACGAAACAGGAACAGAGTATAAAAAGCCTAAAGATGGTAATCAATTCATTATAGTAACAATACAATATGAAAATAAATCTGATGAACCAGTAAGTTATAGTTCTAAAAACTGGAAACTTGAAAATAAAGATAAAGAAGAAACTCAAAGAATCTTTACCGCTCTTGATGTTAATACAGCTCTTTACAGTGGTAAACTAGTAATCGGAGCAACTAAAGTTGGTACTTTAGTATTTGAACAATCTAAAAAATATGACTCTTTCAAATTGAACTTTTATGAGTTAAAAGAAGAAAAGAAAGAAGATAAAAAAGAAACTAAAGAAAATGTCAAAGAAGATAAGAAAGCTGTTAAAGAAGATGAGAAAAATGCTGAAGAAGAAAAAGAAAAACCAATATTTTCAATCAATATAAAAATTGAAAATAAAGATAAAGAAAAAGAAAAAAATAAAGAAGAATCAAAAAATAAAACAACACAAACAACTAAAAAAGAAACTAAAGATAAAGAACTTAGCAAAAAATAAGTTCTTTTGTTTATAATAAAATCATTCTCTTACATATATTACACTAGGAGGATGATATTATGTACGTAAAATATCCTGTAAATGCAGTAGGAATAACATCAGACTTTGGATTAAGAACTCATCCCATAACTAAAGTAAGTAGATATCACTATGGATTAGATTTAGGATGGATAAAAAAGCCAGGGGAACCAGTATATGCAACATATGATGCAACTGTAATTGAAGAAGGTTACACTTCATCAATGGGAAATTATATAGTTTTAAAATATGTAAAAGGAGAAAATACAATCATAAATATATACATGCATTTAAAACAAAGATCATTAATAAAAAAAGGTAAAAAAGTAAAGCAAGGAGAAAAACTAGGATATATGGGAGAAACAGGACTAGCACAAGGAGTACATCTTCATTTTGAATATTGGGTATGTCCTAAAAATTATAAATATAAATCATCAGATGCTTCCAAATATGCAAAAGATCCATTAAACTATTTATATTTATTTGATGACCAAACGGTTACTAAAAACTCCAGTTCAAGAGTTAAAAAAGTAGTGGGCACACCAACTACTAGAAATAAAGATAAAAACCAAGTTCAAGTCTTACAAGAATATCTAAATTGTAGAGATAATTCTTCATTATCAGGAAAAGTATTAGGCTTTGCTAATCTTGGATACTACAATGTTCTAGATAAAAAAGAATCAAATGGTTATACTTGGTATAGAATAGACTACAATAAATGGATAGCAAATGTAAAAGACTATGTCAAAGTATTAAACAAAGAAGAACAACCAGTAACTCCAACTCCAACACCAGAACCAACCGATCCTAAAACACTCGAAGACTATAATAGTTTTACAGCATCAAAAGATGGTTACTACTGTATATATTTAAAACAAAATGAAAAAATATATTACCCAAAACAAAAAGATTCAAACTAAATGAATCTTTTTATTTATAAGTTTCTTTCTTAATTAAATCTAAATTATAATGCATCAAAGATAAGTAATCATCATTATTAGAAATATCTTCTTCTTTAATATTATCAAGAGACCTAATAGTAAGTTTTTCTACACCATACTTCTTTATAAAGTTTTCTATATCATCACTAATTTTTTCATTTTCAATAACAAACACATAACTAATCTTTTTATTATTATACAAAGCACTAGCAACATCAATATTACTTTGTTTAGTCTTACCATTTTCAGTTAAGTTAATAACTTTGAAACCATACTTATTTAAATAATTTAAACTCTCATCATAAACAACAATCGTAGGTAAATTAGAACTTTCAGCAGCTTTCTTTATTTCAGACTCAAGTTCAGTAATATCTACTTTAAGTAAATCATACTTATTATTTATGCTATCAATTACAACACTAGAATTAATATATTCACTAAGTTCATTTCTTATATTTTGAGCAACCATAAGTATATTCGAAGGATTTAACCAAACATCACTATCCTTATAAGTAGAATCAATACCATAAGAAGCATCAATTATTTTTAAGTTTCTATTAAAACCTAACATATCTTTAGCATATTCCTTTTCTGAAGTATTACCATTATATATAAATAAATCTTTTTCACTATAATCACGCAACATCTTATTAGTTAATTTATACTCATTAACAATAGTGCCTTTAGGATAAATACTAGTTATATTAGAATCATCACCATATAATCTATTAGTAATATAATCAATTGGATATATAGTAGTAACTATATCAATACCTTGCATTACATCACTTTTAATACATCCACTACAACTAAATAAAATAACAAAAATAAATAATAAATAAATAATTTTCTTTTTCATAATTACTCCTTTTTACCCTTAGGAACAGGATCATAACCACTAGTTCCAAAAGGATTACACCTTAATATTCTTTTAATAGTTAAATAACTTCCATAAATAGCACCATGTATCTTAATTGCCTCAATTCCATAATTTGAACAACTAGGAACATGACGACACATATCATGCCATGGACCTGGTATCATTTGATATACTTTTATAATCCCAATTAAAATCTCTCTCAAAAGTACCACCATTATCATTTTACTATTAAAAGAAGAAAATATCAATCAAAGAGTATTATTTTTAATAAAAATATGATATATTTATACAAAGAAGGTGACAAACATGGAAGAACTTTTTAAAAAAATAAATATAACTCCAAAAAATAAAGATTTATATATACAAGCATTTACTCATACATCATATGCATATGAAAATAATCTAAAAGAATCATATGAAACATTAGAATTTTTAGGAGATGCAATAGTAGACTTAGTAGTATCAGACTACCTTTATAGAAGCAATAAATATACCGAAGGAGAAATGACAAAAATAAGAGCCTCATACGTATGTGAAAATGCTCTTTATGAATATGCTAATGACTTACACTTTAGTGATTACATAAGAGTAGGCATTGGAGAAAGTCATACTGGTGGTACACATAAAAAAGCAATTATGGCAGATACATTTGAATCTCTTATGGGTGCAATATACTTAGATTTAGGATTTGAAAAAGTAAAAGAAGTAGCATTAAGTATAATCATACCTTATATTGAAGATGAAAACGTAAGATTCTTTAAAGATTATAAATCAGCATTACAAGAAGCAGTACAAACTACTAAGACACCAGTAGACTATGAACTTTTAGAGGCAACTGGACCATCACATGATAAAAGATTTAAAGTAGCAGTAAAAATAGATGGAATAACATATGGAACAGGAACTGGTAAATCAAAAAAACAAGCAGAACAAGAAGCTGCTAAAAAAACAATGGGTATGCTAGCGGACAAATAAAGGGAAGACTAATCTCTTTTTTTCTTATATAAAAAAGTATTTCAATAACTAAAATACTTTTAATCTTCCAATAACCATTCAATAATATTTTTATGAATAATTCCATTTTGAGAGAAATCTAACTCATCAATTGAAATTACATACTTAGGATAATTGTCATCAATTCCATTAAATGCTCCGAACTCTCTTTCTTGATTCTCATCATTTAAAGAATAACAAACTTGAAAATACTCTTTTTTTCCATATCTTGTAGCAACAAAATCTATTTCTTTTCCGTCATTATTACCAATGCTTACATTATAACCTCTATAAATTAATTCATTATAAACTATATTCTCTAAATAAGCACCATATTGAGATTTTTTATTAGTATTAAGTATTTGTCCTAACCCCAAATCAGTTAAATAATACTTATCTTTTCTAGATAATATTCTTTTACCTCTTATATCGTACTCAGAAACTTTAGACATCAACATAGATGCTTCAGCATAATCTAAACAATCATACACAGTTTTAGTAGAAATAGGTATTTCCTCTTTTTCAAACTCATTTAACATGTTTTTAGTAGAAAACACTTGAGAAGGATTAGTAACTAAGTATTCCATAATTCTCTCAAAGATAGTTACATTTTTAATATTATATCTTTTTACAATATCCTTAAGAACAATAGAATTAAAAATATCATATAAGAATACTTTCATTGATTCTTCATCATTAAAATCAAATCTCTGAGGCATTCCTCCCCATAATATATAATTAAAAAACTCATTTTTTATATCCTCTTTAGATTTTAACTTTTTAAGTTCCACCACTTCTTTAAAAGTAAATGGTGCCATTTTAAATGCAACATATCTACCAGTCAATAAAGTAGCCAGTTCTCCAGACAATAACTTAGAATTAGAACCAGTTATAAATATAGAAACATTTAAAGTTGCTTTATATGATGCTATAAGTTTTTCCCAATCCTTAACAACTTGTATTTCATCAAAAAATAAATAATACTTATCCTCATCAGTAAACTTAGGCTCAATATATTCATTCAACTTCATATAATCTGTAATATTTGCAAACTTAATATTTTCAAAATTAATATAAATAATATGTTCATTATCAATACCTTGTTCTTTTAATTCATCAATAATTTGTTTTAATAAAACAGACTTACCACAACGTCTAATTCCTGTAATTACTTTGATTAAATCTTTATCATAAAAGTTTCTCATTTGAGATAAGTATTTTTCTCTTTTTATCATACTGTTCACCTCATAAACATTATACCAAATTATCAACATAATGTCAATTATCTTTTCCTACAGGAAAAGATGACACTAAAAAACGACACATATTTTCCTGTAGGAAAAGATAATTAATATTAATAGATAAAATCTATTAACCTAATTTTAAAAAATAACCATTAAAATATTGAAACAAATATAAAAATATTATATAATTAACTTAACATAGAAGATATGTATTTTAAGTATGGTGATTAAAATATGAAAGAAAAAATTAGTAATTTAGACAAAGAAACAAAAAGAAGAATTAAAATATTATCATTATCAATACTAGGAATCATAGTACTAGTAAGTGGTATGTCATATGCTTTTGTAAGATTAAGTTATACATCTGAAAAAGTAGAAAATATTAATAGTTGTTTTGATATTACTATGAAAGATAATGGTGCACTTAGTTTAAATAATGCAATACCTACACAAGATACAATAGGAGTTAATACTTCCCCATATACTTATACTATTACAAATACTTGTGATATGGATGCTTATTATGAAACTACTGTTAATGTACTTTCTCCATCAAAAACAGATGATGCATCTAAAGTAAGAGTGGCATTATATGGAGATGGTTATCTTACTCCATCTACATTATCAACACTAAAAACAGGAGAAGTAACTGCTAACTTTACTAATCCACTAACAAACTCAATAGCAAACTATGTAGTAGACGAAGGATACTTACCTGCTAAAACTACTAAAACATTTAAACTTGCTATGTGGATAGGATATGATGTAACAGAGTTTAATGATGATTTTAAAACACAAATACTAGTTACAGGAATAGCAAAAGAAGCAGAAACACTTACAAACCTTTCTGGTGGTGTTAATGTTCTTAAGAATAATACAGTAATAAATGATACAGACTATACTAAAACAACACAAGATGGATTATACTACTTAAAAAGAAATGATGATCAAGATACATTCTATTTCAGAGGTACAAATGTAAATAATAATATTACTTTTGCCAATAAAGAATGGAAAATAGTAAGAATAAATAAAGATGGAAGTATTAAATTAGTACTAAATGATTCAATAGGTACTAGTACATATACTAATATAGATACTACATTAAATACTTGGTATAACTCTAATATAAAAACAGCAGACTATGAAAAATATGTAGTACAAGATAATTATTGTAATGATACAACACTAGCATATAAAAGAGTAGTAACAAATAATAAACCTAAATTAACATGCACTAGTACTACTAAAAAAAGTATTGGTATATTATCAGTAGATGAAGTAATGCTATCTAATGCAACATATAATAGTACAACAAAAACATCTTATTTAGATTCATCTACAACTACATATACCTTAACACCAGCACAAACTAATAATGATGTGTTTGCGTTTGGTGGAACAAAGCAAATAAGTATAGTAAATAAGACTAATACACTTGGTATTAGACCTACAATTACAATAACAAAAGATGCAGTTTTATCTGGAGAAGGATCTACTTCAAATAAATATACAATTACCGGTTTATTTAGTAATATACCAGAAGCTTATGATGATACAACTGCACCAAGTATACAAACAGCAAGTGTAACACAAAACTGGACAAATACAGGAAAACAAATAACAATATCTGCATTTGATGAAAGTAAAGGTTCAGGAGTTAGTGCTTATAATATAACAACATCAAATACAAAGCCTGCTTCAAATGCAAGTACATGGGTTAGCATGAGTAATGCTAAAGTTACTACAACTACTAAATATAATGCTGGTACATACTATGTATGGGTTAAAGATGGATCAAATAATATTAGTACATCTAAAACAGTAACAGTAGATAAAATAGATACAACAAAACCTACATGTACATTAACATATGCAAAAACAGGTAATGGATATAGATTACAAATAACAGGACAAGATAGTAACCAATTAGCAGGCAAACCTTATTCATTTGATGGAACAAACTATCAAGAATTATCTACAAAAGAAATAACAAGTGCAGGTAACTACACTGCATATATTAAAGATATAGCAGGTAATACAAATACATGTAGCACTGAAATAAAAGTTTTAATGAATGCTACACAATTTGCCCAAGCAAATGTAGGACAAAATGGGCTAGAACAAATCACTCATACAATAGATGATACATTACAAGTAGATAGTAAGTTTGCAACAGAATATAGATATCGTGGAGGAAACGTAAATAATTATGTAACATTTAACAATGAAACATGGAGAATAATAGGAGTAATACCAACTGAAGATACAAATGGTAATGTAGGGAATAGAATAAAAATAATAAGAAATACCTCAATAGGAAATATGGAATGTAATAATACACTAGATACAACAACTAGTTCGCTTAATAACTGGGTAACAACAGATTTAAATACATATTTAAATAATGATTATTATAATACATTAAGTACTGATGCTAAAAATATGATAGGGACAGCAAAGTATTATCTTGGAGGATATGATAGTTCAAGCATAACAACAGATGTAATGTGGCAATATGAAAGAAAGAATGAAGCAAATAGAGCAGGTTACTATCATGGAACAAATCCAATAATGCAAAATGATGCATCTAAGAAGATAGCATTAATGTATGCAAGTGATTATGGATATGCAGCATCAAAAGAATGTACAAGTAATTTAGGAAGTTATTCTGACTCTACAAATTGTAAAACAACAAATAATTGGCTAGATAAATCACAATCTGAATGGTTGCTTGCGCAGGATGTTGGTCCTGAGATTTCAATGTCCATTGTGGACTCGGCTGGCTATGTCGACTACGATAACGTCTACAATGTCGAGTATGGCGTCCGTCCAGCACTTTATCTGTCATCTAACGTAAAAATTTCAAGTGGAAATGGAACTTCGGAATCACCATACACTCTCAGTATCAGTTGAGTAACTTGAGCGAGCCTGCAAGGTAAAATCTTGCGGCGAGCAGTAGAAAATAAGATTTTAAAATAAAGTCATAAATATGTTTAGTACATTTTATGGCTCTACACTTTTTACTGGGGTAGATTTTAAATAAGGCTCCGCGATTTAGTGGGGTCTTTCTTTATGCAATAACT
>CAKOJO010000003.1 GCA_934090595.1 uncultured Bacilli bacterium
TTTAAAGCAAAAAATGAATTTGTTAATAACTCAAATTCATTTTTTATTTTTTTAAAAAATTATACCGGAACTCAAATTTTTAATCAACTACCGCTTTAGAGGCTCCCTTAAATATAAACTTAATTATTCCATCTACACCCTTTTCTAGTTTTAAAGATACTCTATAAAAATTATTAGACACTTCATTTGTATAATCTTTATTATTATCTACTACATAATCATTAATATCAACCGATTTCCCTTGTGCTATATCATTTTCAAATAATTCAATTTGTTCCTCCGTTAATATCTTAGTCTTTTCTTCTTTAGTCTTTAAATAACCAGATTTCTCTGCAAATACAAGCACTAAGAAAAAAACAACTAAACTAAGCACTATTACTTTAATAAATGTATTCTTCATACTAACCCCCAATCAAATGATTAATTGCCTCCGCTAAAACCTGTGATGTATTATGTAGTTCCTCTATTGTATTATCAGGTCCACCTACTTCGATTAAAAAAGCATTAGGAACTATATCTTGATTAAATATATAATGATTATAATAATTATTTCTAAGTATTCCTGGATACTTTTTATTTATATAATCACTCATTACTTTTATATTCTTTTCATTCTCTTTATAATTAGAATTCTTTTTACCCACTAAAAACATAATCTTAGCATAACTCTTATCATTTATTTTCACCCTAGATAAATCCCCAGTAACAGAATCTCTATGTATATCAAATATATAATTAATACTAGGATATTTCTTTCTTATACTAATTATATTACTTCTAGAAATATCATATGTATCATAATACTCAAGATTTCTCTTTTTCATTTCTCCAACAACATCCATCTTCTCAACATAAGAATAAACATAATACTTTAAAAGTTCACTTTGTATCATATTACTAACATCAACAACACTCGGAGTAATACCATATACATTAGTTTTATATTCTTCTTTATTATGAGTATTATATAAATAAACTTCAATTTTTTTATTAGTACTTTTTGTATCCATTGTATTTATAACTATATCATTAGAATCATTACTCTTTAATAACTTTAGAGTATTATCAGTCTTATCATTTCCAACAGATAAAAATATATTTTTAATTATCTTCTTAGTATTTATATTATAAATAGAGACAAGGTCTAACTCATCAATTGAACTATTAATTGTAAAATAAAAAGAAATAAATATTAAAAAAAGACAAAATATAATCTTAATATACTTCATATTATCACCAAGATAATACTACTACATTCAAATTATATATTTTGTCGTTATATATTATGAATTGATTTATTTATCCCATCACTAATAAGTGAAGAAAACTTATCAATAACAAAATCAACTTCTTTTGGTGTAACCATCAAATTATAACCAATCGGAGTAAGAACATCATATATAAGAGCCTTCTTTTCAAAATCACTTAAATTACCAATTGCACCAAGAAAATAAGTCTTTTCTTCATTATTAAGACTATAATTATTATTCTTTAAATAATTAATCTTAGAACTAGGAATAAGTTTATTAACTAAATTATCTCTATTATTTATAGTATAACTAAAATGCTTTTCCATATAATTTAATGTATCATATACAATAGTCACAGCATCTACAACCGTAGGGACTCCTACTGCTATAACAGGAACACCAAGTACAAAAGATGAAAGTTCTTTCCTAGAATTACCAATTCCAGAACCGGGATTAATACCAGTATTAGTAATTTGTATAGTCTTTAATACCCTATCTACACAATCACTTGCTAAAGCATCAATTACTATTATAAAATCAGGTTTAATCATTGATACAACAGAAAGTATTATATCACTGGTCTCTATCCCAGTAGTACCCATAACCCCTGGATTAAGAGCAGACACCACTCTATAGCCTTCTTCTAAAGTATTAAAAAGTTCATAAATGTGTCTTGTTACCTCAATATTATTAATAGTCTTAGGACCTAGGCTATCCGGAGTAGACTTATCATTACCCAAACCTATCACCAAACAGGTATCATCATCCTCTATTCCAGTAAGAGAACATATATTTAAAAACTCTTTTTTAAAAACATTTAAAACATTCTCATAATTATTCTTATCAGTTATATCTTCAAAATATATAGTAGTATAATTAC
The DNA here is from genome assembly GCA_934090595.1 of uncultured Bacilli bacterium. Lineage (GTDB taxonomy): Bacteria > Bacillota_I > Bacilli_A > RF39 > UBA660 > JAEDJI01. The sequence goes on from CAKOJO010000003.1 coordinate 2,131, forward strand.
CCTCTTTTTTATCTATCTTTAAAGCATTATCTTTATCAAGTCTTATTCTTTTAATATGACACCCATTTATATCATCATTCTCTTCATAAATATTAGATAACTTCTCATTAGATATAATATCTGCAACTAAATCAGTCCTTATTTTATACTTAGATAAATCTATTTCTCTCATAATATCACCATTATTAGTATAAAAAAACACAGAATTTTAATACAAAATTATAGATTTTTATTAAAAAGTATATATTTTATTTGATTTTTTTATTTTTTTTTGGTAAAATTAGTATTGATTAAAAAAGTGAGGTGAAATCATGCCAAATATTAAAAGCGCTAAGAAAAGAGTAAAAACTGATGCAAAGAAAAGAGAAATGAATAGAACTGCTATCTCTAGTATGAGAACCGCTATTAAAAAAGCTAAAATTGCTATTAAAAACAACGAAGGTAAAGAAGAAGCAGTTAACAATGCTATTAAATTAATTGACAAGAATGCTTCAAATGGATTAATTCACGCTAATAAAGCTGCTAGAGAAAAATCTAGATTAATGAAAGCAAGCAAATAAATATAAAGTTAGGATTGCCTACTTTATTTTTTTTTGATACAATGTATGTGGTGATTAATTTGAAAAAAACTATTATAATTACATTAGTAATTTGTCTAATCGTAGTAATCTCAATCCTTGGAGTATGCTTTTATTACAAAGATGATATCTATATATACTATAGAAACAATATATCACATGAACTTGATAACATTAAAATAGATAAAAATGAATATTATAATGATAATAACTATGAATTTGTTCAAAATACAGATGATTTTATTGTTAAAAATGAAAAACAATTATTTAATGTTTTATATACAATAATCAACAGTGGTACTAACACTTTCACTTTCTATTGTGATTCTTCTTATGAAAAATGTATCTCTGATGTTGTTAAAATAAATAAAAATAATGATAAAATATCTTATATAAATAACTTTGTTCATCCATTCAATCAATTTAATAAGATTGATACTACTTATAACAAATATGGAGAAGTAACTGTAAACATTAGTAAAATCTATAAAGAAGATGAAATTAATTATATTAATGAAGAAACAGACAAAATAATTGAATCTAAAATAAAAAAGAATATGTCAAATAAAGAGAAAATTACTACTATTCATAATTACATTATTGATAAAAGTAAATATGCTACTGATGATATTAGAAATAAAAATCCTGAGGGAGAATATAATAAAGCAAGCTATATTCTAAAGAATAAATATGGTACATGTGGTGCTTATGCTGATCTAATGAGTGTATTCTTATATAAGTTTAAAATAAATAATATAAAAGTATCTAGTGAAACACATATATGGAATCTAGTTCAAATAAATAAAGATTGGTATCACCTAGATCTAACATGGGATGATCCTATTATGAAAGATGGTAGTGACCGCTTAGAAAGCTTATTCCTACTTATCAAGTATAAAAGACTCCAAGAGTTAAATGTTGGAGAGCATAAATTCAATGAAGAAGTATTTAAAGAGGCTATTTAGTCTTTTTTCTTTTTACTTATTGTAATATAATATTCTTAGGGAGGACAATATGACTGAAAAAGAAAAATTACAGAGCTTGCTCATAATAACAAGTAGTATCAACCAGTGTTGTATGGAAATATCAAAAACAGATCCCGAAATGGCTACCAACTTTGGATTATGGGCAATCACTACTTTAGGTATTGCTAAATACCTAGATGATGTTAATATAACTAATTTTAATGATAATTTAATGTTTTATGAAAATAACTTAATCATAAAACCAAAAACAAAGTAGACCAAAAAGTCTACTTTTTATAATCATCACCTATTCATACATAAAACTAATTAAAAACTTTCCATTTTTAAAAACAACATTAGCAATCGAACCATTAACAATAGTGATTTTAGGATACAAATGCCCTATATCAACATTTCTTATAATTGGTATATCTCCAAATACCTTTGTTAATAATTCTTCAAATGTTATATCTTTTTCTTCACACCATTTTGGCATCTTACTAATTAAAACTAATTTCACATTATTAAAATAATTAAGTTGGTTCATTCTTACTAAGGTTCTATAAAAATCATTACTATTCATTTCGCAAATATCAAAATACCAGATAATACCATCACTTTTATATTTATTTAAAAAAGCATTTGTTTTATCATATGGCATCCCAATTATTTCAGATAAAACCTCAATAGTTCCACCAATTATACGACCTGATATATTAATATTTTTTCTATTAGAAAAGTATTCATTTTTGGTATCAACCATCATCTTATCTTCAATTTTTTCTTTCTCATACATATTAAACATTTCTTGTGTTATTAGTTTTCCATCTAAAATCTTTAATAAATCATCTAAACTCTTATCTTTAATTACTCTATAAACATTAATAAAATTATAGGATGTAATACTAGCAACATCAGAATTAGTTGTTATTAAATATGTTAATAATGTTGAATCAGAAAAACCAACTATATACTTTGGATGCTCTTTTATAAGATCAAAATTCAAGAGTGAAGCGATTTCTATAGAAAATTCTCCTCCACATGCACAAAATATTATATCTATATCATTGTCTAATAATAATTCTTCAAACTCTTTAACTCTAATTTCTGGTGTACTGCTAACAACTGAATCATTAAAAGTGCTATCAGTTATTTTAACATTATAGCCTAAATTTTCAAAGAAATCTAAAGTAGTGTTTAGTTTTTCAATTCTATCACCAAGACCTGAACTTGGTGCAAACACTCCAATTGTTTTTTTATCAAATTTTGAATATATCATTTTATCACTTCCCATTTTTATTAAAATTTATAGTAAACAAAGTAGACCAAAAAGTCTACTTTGTTTGTTCTAATGCCTTTCTTATTGCATTCGCAGGTAATAAAGCACAATTCTTTCTATTAGGTTGAAGATATATCTCATCATACACATTAAGATCTTTTAATAAATCTTTATCATATTCTTTTTCATTTATCATATTATCATAATTAAGTAAAATATTAGATATCTCTTTCCTAGTCTTTCCTATTACATTTCTAAGTAATATTGATGTAGCACTAGTAGATATAGCACATGCTTCTCCATTAAATGTTATATCCTTTAAAACATCACCATCAAATGAAAAATATATATCAATATTATCAATACATGATTCATTATTAGTATTAACCTTTAAATAATCATCTTTTGTTTCTTTATGAAAAGGATTTTGATAATTATCAAGTATTATTTCTCTTCTTAAATTACTATCCATTATATCACCACTTCAAATATATTCTTTGATTTTTTTAATGCCTTAATGAGAACATCAATTTCTTCCTTAGTATTATAAAAATATAAACTAATTCTACAAGTGTTTCTAATACCTAGTTCATCTTTTAATATTTTAGCACAGTGATTGCCCGCTCTAACACAAATATGATATGTATTTAAATAAACTGATGTATCTTGTGGAAATATATCCTTCAAATTAAATAAAACTATACCAGTATCACTATTTTCATTATATAAAATAACATTATCTATTTTTTTCAAGTTATCTATTAAATACTTTCTAAGTTCTTTTTCTTGACGCTCTATAGCATCATAACCAATACTATTAATATAATCAATTGCTCTATTAAATCCAATTACTCCCGCTATATTAGGAGTACCAGCTTCAAACCTAGTAGGAATACTCTTATACTCTACTTCTCCAGTTGATTCAAATATATTGTTCATACCTCCACCAAAATTAATTGGTCTTGTTTCATTTAATAAATCATACTTACCATAAAGAACTCCTACTCCAGTTGGACCAAGCATTTTATGAGCAGAGAAAGCAAGGAAATCTATATTATTTTTTAATACATCAACCTTGAAATGAGGTACACTTTGAGCACCATCCACTACAAAATATATATTATTTTCTTTACAAAGTTTTCCTATTTTTTCTACTGGTCTAATATCACCGATTGTATTAGTAACATGTGCTATTGATATTACCTTTGTTTTAGGACTAATCATTTTAACTAACTCATCATAATCTAATTTATGATCTTTATCAAGTGGAATATACTTAATTTTTATTCCTTTTTCATTAGCAAGTTCTAACCAAGGAAGAACATTTGATGCATGCTCTGCTTTAGTAAGAAGAACCTCATCTCCCTTTTTCAAATTATATTTCATAAAGCCAAATACCACTAAGTTAAGAGACTCAGTCGCACCACTTGTAAATACTATTTCACTATCACTTTCTGCATTTATTAATTTTCTTACTTTAGTCCTAGTTTCTTCATATAAAGTATCTACTTTTATACTATTATCATAATCTCCACGATGAGCATTTGAAGTATATTCTGTATAATACTTAACAGTTTCATCTACTACTATATTAGGCTTTAACGTAGTAGCGCAATTATCAAAAAAGATAAAATCTTTCTTTAATATTTTAAAATCATCACGATTCATTTTATCACCTCCAGTGACTATCAATATTTTCTAATATTATTTTCCTTTCTTCATATGATATATCCATATTTCCTATTAAAAATGATTTAACTAATAACTTCTCTGAATTAAGTTCATTAATTCCTCTAGTCTTTAAATAAAACATTTCATCTTTCTTAAAATATCCAATATAAGAAGAATGATTTGCTATTACATCATCATTATCTATTATTAAGTTTGGTTTTATTAAACAATTATTATCATCAGTAAGTATTATCTTACTATCTTGATTACAAAAAACTCCATTAGCACTCTTCATTACCTTACCATTAACTATGTAATCAAGCTTATTATTTCCTAAGTTTATTCCATGATTTATAACATTACTAACAGTCTTTTCTTTATTATGATTTATTGTTATTTCATATTTATTATCTAGAATATTAATATTAGAATAATAATAATTAAGTTCTATTCCTTCTTTATCTAAATCAATACTAGTCTTAACACTCGAATCAACAACAAATCTATTTATATATAAAGAAGATGTCATTTTATAATTAGTCTCTATATTGGAATCTTTTATATATTCAAACACTTTACAGTCTTTTAATACTTCAATAGTTATATTACTTTTAGCATTATTATAAAATATATTAGTATCTTCACTTATAGTTATATTAGTAAGATCACTATTGTTATCTATATGTATTGTATTCATAAAATCAATCCTCACTCACTAAAGAAACACAGTTATCAAAAGATTTATATCCTTTTTCTTCAATTTCTTTTGCAAGAGTAGCATCTCCAGTCTTAACAATATGACCATTTGTTAAAATATGAATATAATCAGGTTTTATATAATCAAGTATTCTTTGATAATGAGTAATCATAAGAACTGAAGTATCAGGATTATCACTCAAATAACTATTTACATTATCACATACTACTTTTAAACTATCTACATCAAGACCAGAATCTAATTCATCTAATATAACAAATTTAGGCTTTAAAAGTTTCATTTGAAGTATCTCATTCTTCTTTTTTTCTCCTCCAGAAAAGTTTTGATTAACAGATCTATGCATCATTTCTTTTTTAAGATCAAGTTCATCAAATGATTGCTCCATTTCCTTTATAAAATCATAAAGTCCAATAGGTTCTTCTCTTCTTTCATTAATAGCTACTTTTAAGAACTCACTATTAGTAACCCCTTCGATATCGATAGGATTTTGAAAAGATAAAAACATACCAAGCTTTGCCCTTTCATCAGTTTCTAAATCTTTAATAGACTTACCATCTACAAGAATATCTCCACTTTCTACTTTGTAATCTTCGCTTCCCATTAAAACTTTAGATAAAGTAGATTTACCTACTCCATTTGGACCCATTATCACATGGATTTCTCCTGGATTTATTTCAAGATTTAATTTATTTAAAACTTTTTTATTATTTACTAAGACCTCTAAATCTTTAATTTCTATATGCATAAAAAATCACCAACTATATTTTAACACTAAATACTTATTTTAACAAGAAATATTTATTATCACAATAATATATAGAATAATCTCATAGTTAAAAGAAAAAACTAAGATTAATATTATCTTAGTCATATACTACTTTAATAATAAATTGTAACAGTATGATGTGCTATACTTTTTCTATCTTTGTTATTCTTACCAAGTAACCATATTAAGTTATCTAACTCAACAGAATTAATAGATATAGATTTATCATTAAAGTATTCCTTTATTTTTTCAACAACATAAAGCATATTTGCTCTTATTTCTATTTCCATTTCACTATCATGAGGTATTTCTATTTCATTATCAACTTTATTTGCCAGTGAAGGAGAATATTCTAAAATACCATAATCTCTAAATGTTCTTGGTATTCCATAATCAGCACAACCACTCAAATTATTAACATTAGATATATTTTTTCTTATCTTATTTGACAAATAAAATAAATCATTAGTTAATAACGTCGCCCTTTTATTAAAGTGAATTGTTTTTTCTTTATATAAACTTTTATCATCAAAACTCTTAAAATTAGTAACAATATATCGAAGTAATTCTTTATCTGTTTTTATACTATATAATTCATTATAAAAGTTTTTATTAATTTTTACATATTCTATTACTTCTCTAAAATTATTATATCTTTCTTCTAATAAGGGTATTTGTCCACTTATAGGCTCAAATATTTTATTTAAATCATCTTGCTTCAAGCTATATAAATAATCAATATCTAAAAAACTAGGATTATTTTCTACTTCTTTTATCACTGAATAAAATAAAGCATTCGAACCACTAAACTCTTCATTATTATACTCTATTTTCCATTTTGGTTTTTTCCAAAAACAAAAATTCATAGATTCGATAATAAATGCCAACAAAATCCATTTTTCCTCATTTAAATCAATCGACATTTCTTTGGACCAATGAGTGTAATTAGGTTTACCTAAAGCATTAATACAGTCATTTAATCTATCATCATTTATTTTTACATATTTGCTATTTTTAACTACATACTCAAATTCTTCTAACATAATTTACCTTCTTTCTAACATTTGTATTTTGAACAATAACTTTTGAAACTTCATAAACAACACTATAAATATTATATCAAAATACAAATTAAAACTAAAGAAACACTTGATTTTCTTTAGTTTTTTAGTGATAATATATATGGAGATGATTATATGAATGATTGCGTATTTTGTAAAATAGTAAAGGGAGAACTACCTAGTTACAAATTATATGAAGATGATGTTGTATTAGTATTCTTAAGCATTGAACCAATTAGTAATGGGCATACTCTTATCATTCCTAAGAAGCATTATACTGACTATACTGATATTGACTTAGATACTTTAAATCATATTAATATGGTTGGTAAAAAGATGTATAATTTACTTAAAGAAAAACTTAACTTTGAAGGATTAAAAGTTGTTCAAAACAATGGTACTCTTCAAGAAGTAAAACATTATCATATGCATTTAATACCAGTTTGTAATGAAAAAGAAATTATGGACTTAAAAGATGCTTGCAAAAAAATAAAAGGTTAAACCTTTTATTTTTAGCATGCTCTAAACGAACTTAAAATTATTGCTAATAAAATGTATAAAACTACTACTAAAACTAGTCCTGAACCACAAGATGGTCTTTTTTCTTCACATTGCACTTCACAATTTGTATTATTCATATTTTGCACCCCCTTAGATCCAAGCACCTAGTATAATAATTAATAAGATAAATAATACTAAAACGATTGCAGATGATGAAACATAATTCATAATTTATTCCTCCTTTTTTATTGTTCTAAATTATTTTATGGTAAAAGTACAAAATGTGTGAATATATGTGTCTATAAATCTTGTCTTTTATCTTTTTTTTTGTTATTATAAATTATGTACTAATTAAAGGAGGATAAGTATGAAAAACTTAAAAAAATTATTTGTTTTAGCAATTTTAGTTACTGTTGTAACTGGATGTGGCAAAATACCAACACTTAAAAATGGTGAAGAAGCAGTAGTTAATACTAATAAAGGTGGAGTTTCTGCTGAAGATCTATATCAAAAATTAAAAACTAAAAATGGTACTGCCGTTATGGTTGATATGATTGATACTATTATCTTAAACGATATGTACAAGGAAGAAACAGATGCTGAAAAGAAATATATTGAAGAACAAGTGGCTAACTTAAAAAGTGCTGCTGAACAATATAATTCAACTTATAGTGCAATGATTAAATATTATGGTTTTGAAAATGAAAAAGAATTAAAAGAATATTTTTCACTTACTTACAAAAGAAATCAAGCCGTTAATAAATACGTTGGTAAATCTATAAAAGAAAAAGAATTAAAAAAATATTATGAAAAAGAAGTTTATGGAGATATTAAGGTTAAACACATTTTAATTAGTCCAGAAACTAATGATGAAATGACTACTGAAGAAAAGAACAAAGCAGATGAAAATGCTAAAAAAGAAGCTCAATCAATTATTACAAAACTTAATAATGGTGGAGATTTTGATAAACTTGCTAAAGAATACTCTGATGATACTGCTACTGCAAGTAAAGGTGGAGATTTAGGATGGATTTCTACTGATGAAGACTTTGTTCAAGAATTCTTAGATGCTGCATTCAAACTAGAAAAAGGAAAATATAGTTCTAGTCCAGTTAAAACTACACATGGTTACCACATCATCTACAAAACAGATGAAAAAGAAAAACCTAAATATGATGATGTTAAACAAGATATTATTGATAAATTAGTTGAAGAAAAACTAAAAGATGATAGTACTTTATATTATGATACTTTAGAAGAAATAAGAAAAGATTATGATATGGATATAGTTGATTCTGATTTATCTAAATTATATAAAGAATATATGAAAAACTTAATTGCTAATGCAAAAGATAGTAGTAACTAACTACAAAGAGTAGACAATCGTCTACTCTTTTATTCTGTCTTAAAACCTTTTCTATACATATACTCTTTTATTTTATATTCTAACTCCTTGCCAGTATACTTTCTAGATAATTTATTTCTTACTTTTTCTAATTCTTTTTGATATATTTCATTATCATCTATATCATATTCACTAAGACATTTATTTATAATACTTAAATCATAACCTAAATTAATAAGATTTTGTTTTATTTTATTTTTTAATATATAACTAGACTTGTTATGATTACTTTTAATACTCTTATCAATATATTTAGATACCTTTTCTTGTTCTAAATGATCAGTAAATATAGATAATTCATCTAAAACAACATTCTTATCAATACCTAAATTAGTAAGTTCCATAACAATTTTATTTGGACCAATATTCTTTAAATTAATTGCATCCAATATATAAGATTTTGCATATACCCTTTCATCTAAATACTTTTCTTGCTCTAATCTTGCTACAGCATAATCTATATCAAAATCATTATAATCTTTTTTAGATAAATACTCTTCAATTTCTTTTCTAGTTCTTAGTTTAGTTTTTATATACTTAAGAGCAACATAATAAGTCTCAAATCTCTTATTTTCTTCCAAATACTTATTTAAATCTTTTTCATTTACATCCTTTATAAGTAAATCATACTTTAAAATAATATCCTCATATAATGTATACTCTTCATTATTAATAATAACTTTATATTTACTATTACCTAAGTATCTATATCCCTGTATTTTCATAAAACCTCCGTTAAAAAAGCCTAATTATTTTTTAATAATAACTAGGCCTTCAGCGACTTCTTCAAGTGCTCTTCCAATATTTTTTACTGATTTGTATTCTTTTTCTGGTTTTTGTAAATGATGTGTTTGTCTTATTTCTTCACTTCTTTGAGCCGCTATGTGGACTAGGCGATATTTCGAATCAACAAATAACAATAATTTATCAATTGATGGATATATCATATGTATCACACTCCCCACTATAATAATATATTATTATTTCTCTTTACACAATAGAATTGACAAAATTAGACATTATTTTACACTTATGAATTAACTATTAAATACATTGTTGCTAGAAACTCTTTAGGAAACAAAACTGCTAAATTAAATATTTCCTCACTATTTTGATTTTCCCTATACTTATTATAAATATGATTTATTAAAAGTTTACCCTTTAAATTAATATTATACTTTATTTCTTCCTTAGTATTTAACTTTTCAAATATCTTCTTATTAAACTTACTAACCGTATATATTCTAGTATTATCTATTTCAAATACCTTTCCTAAGTACTCCAAATACTCTAACATATAGCCCTCAAGATCATTATCGCTATTTATATCAAGTAATAATTTATTATACTTAGTTATTTCAAATATTTTATTCTTTATTTTACTCTTCTTAGAATTACTAACTAACTTATTAATATGATAAATATAATTCATTTTAATCTTTAAATAATTCTTATGGATATCTCCCTTTTTAAAAGTAAAGTTCTTACCATCTAACTTTTTAAAATACTTCATTGTATCATTATAACCAAGTCTTATATTTCTTTTAGTTAGCTCAGGACTAAAATCTAGGGTAAACAGTGCATTATCCTTACTTTTTATAATATCAACTTTTACATCTTTATTTTTGTAATTTTTATGAAAACCAAATGCTGAAAGATCCACTGCTAATACTTCTTCTGCTCCCATCTTTATAGCTAAATCTATTGGCATATTATCATAATAACCACCATCTACAAAATATTCCCCATCTATTTGTTTTCTTTCAACTGCAGGAAAACATGTAGAAGACGCTATTACATAGTCTACCAACTTACCTTGTGGTATTTGATCCTTAGTAAGCATCTTTGGATTAAGAGTTTTTAAAGAAACTGTAACAAGTCCAAAATCTATTTTTGATCTTCTTATCTTATTCTCATCTATTTCCTTTTTTAAAAACTCAGTAGCTTTATCAAACTTCATTCCTTTATTAGTAGCTATTTCTTTAGCCATTACCTTTATATCATCAGATGTAAATAAATCACTAGTAGTCATATTAAGCCATAATTTTCTTGCTTTTTTATAGTCACCCATAGCATAAATCGCACCATTTATCGCACCAATTGAAGTACCAGTTACTATATCAAACTTCATATTAAGTCTTTTGGTAGCCTTCCATACTCCAATTTCATATGAACCTTTTGCGCCTCCTCCTGAGAATACTAATGCTCTTTTCATCCTTATTCACCTCATTATCATTATACAAAATTGTATTTTAATTGACAAGTAATTAATAATAAGATGTAAGCTATTTACATTAATCAGTTATAAAAAATATTAAATCTTTACCAAGTGGATTCTCAAAATAATTAGCTTTTAAAGAATTAGTAATTCTTAATAACTCACTTACATCTTCACCATCAACTTTACAAGCATCAATCCAAAGAGTAATTAATTCTATAAAAACACTATATTCATGAATAAAATAATTCTCATTAAATACCCAGTTATTATCAAACCATAATGCCTCAGCTCTTTCATATAGCTCATCAGTACCCACTTTTAAAACATGATTTTCATCAGTTTTACCTTCTTCATCCACATAGAGCTCATAACTAGTCTTTGTATTATCATCTACTTTTTCTTCTAGCATACTACAATAAGACTGTCCTAAAGGCATTATTTCTTGTAAAAACTTATTTATATTATCATTTACAAAATCTTCTTTTATAGATAATACCATTTCATTATCATTTTCTGTAACATTATAAGTATCTACATCAATATAATTACCTAATTGTTTAAGTATTTTATCCTTTTCTACCTTTTCATTCTCATTTTTTCTTGTAACTGTAACTCTCGTAGCTATTCCATACGAAAAAAATCTTCCCATTGCTTTCCTCCTTATTATAAAATTTATCTACCTCTACCAATGTATGAATTCAATATATCAAATTAAGAAGTACAAAGTCAAGCGAGTTTAGAGCAAAAAAGCAACCCAAACAAGTTGCTTTAATTCATTGCTAATGGGAACCCCAGGCGAGATGAATGCTCACATATAAATATATGCTTATTGGCTATGCCAACACATCGTTACTCCTTCACAAGTTCCCATATACATATTACTAGGTTTTTAAAACAAGTGAAAAACTAGAAATTAAAAAGTAAGCATAAGCTTACTCTTAGTAATTACAACATGAACCACATTGTACATTTTCACATACGTTTTCTTCACAACAAGAATAACTTGGTTGATATGTGTGTTTAAATACATGATGATTTACTATTCTTGTTCTTACTGGGCATACATGTGGTACAACATGTTCGATAGTTCTGTTAACTACTCTTTCTCTTACTGGTTCAATGATTGGTGCTTGAGTAGTACCCATCATCATTCCTCCAGCATTTGAATTAACATTTGTCATTTGATCTTGATTAAGATCAATATCAATATTGCCACTATTGTTGTCTATGTCTATTAGACTTTCTTGTCCAGGCATAGTCATCATTGGCATTTGTCTCATACAATTTCTATTGAACATTATAAATCCCCCTATCTAATTTATCATATTCAAATATAATATTTAGTGTATAATACAAACGCCTTTATTATTCATTAATTTTCAATAAACAAAAAGTCAACAAAATGCTTACTTGTCAATTTCCCTCTTTATCCAAGTCATTATCACTTCATTTATATATTTTATTTCATCATCATCTAAAATCTTATTCTTATCAATACCATACCATTTACTAATACATCCTCTACAACAAGTAGCGGTAGCATGCTGAGCAATAAATACAGGATGTCCCCTCATCGGAGTTTGTTTTCCATCATTTACTTTACTTATATCTTTTAATCTTTTATTTATAAAATCATATGCATGCTCACTTATCTTATCCAAGCCTTTTTCATTTACATAATCTTTATCCTTTTGTTTTAAATGAAAACTATTTCTAAACTTAGACTTAGATAAACTATTCAAAATAAAATCTATATTTTTATTCATAGTAAAAAGATAGTTTCCTATCTATTCTTTTTAACTTTAATTGAATAAACAATTGCCTCAATAACAAATACTGGTATAGTACATAAACCTATAAAAGTACAAATAGTACTAAATGTTTGAAAAAATGATGATTGTGTAACACTTGGAGATGCAAAAAGACTAATAAAGCCTTTAACAAAATATGGTACCCAAAATATAAAAATACAAAGACATCCATATTCCCAGTGATATCTAACCTTTTTAGGTTGTTGATACTTATTTTGCCCATACATTTGATTGTTCATCATATTTTGTTGCTGATACATTTGATTATTCATTCCTTGAAATTGATTATTTTGTTGCCCATACATATTGTTATTATCAACTACTTGTCCTTGTTCTACTCTAGTTCCACAGTTTGGACAAAACATTTGGTTACTATTTAATATATGTCCACATTGTCTACAATTCATATGAATTACCTCCTAGTATAAGGATAGCAAAAGGATTAATTTACTTCAATAAAAAACGTAAAGTTTACTTTGACTTTACGTTTAAAAAGGCATTTTAAAGTTTCCTGATGATAATTGTTTCATCATCTTTTTACTTTGCTCAAATTGTGTTATCAATCTATTTACTTCCATTACTGGTCTTCCACTTCCCTTAGCAATTCTTTCTTTTCTAGATGCCTTTAATACTTCAGGATGTCTTCTTTCATATGGTGTCATAGATAGAATAATCGCTTCAACATGAGCCATATCCTTAGGATCTATCTTAATATTATTAAGTCCCATTTTTTTAGCACCCGGTATTAATTTTAATAAAGACTCTAATGAACCAAGCTTTTTCATTTGCTTCATTTGTGTTAAGAAATCTTCAAGATCATACTTGCCACTTTGCATTTTTTTAAGAGATTTTTCTGCCTCTTTTTCATCAATTACTTCATTCGCTTTATCTACTAGAGAAAGAATATCACCCATTCCTAATATTCTTGAAGCCATTCTATCAGGATAAAAATAATCTATTCCATCAAGCTTCTCAGAAATACCAATAAACTTAATAGGTACATTAGTAAGATGCCTTACAGAAAGTGCAACACCTCCCCTGGTATCTCCATCTAACTTAGTTAAAATAACACCAGTTAATAAAATAGCATCATTAAAGCCTGTTATTACATTAATAGCATCTTGCCCCATCATAGAATCTATTACCAATAATATTTCATCAGGATTTACTTCATTTTTAATATTTTTAAGCTCATTCATTAAATCTTCATCAATATGAAGTCTACCAGCAGTATCTATTAAAACATAGTCATGATTATTTTCTTTGGCATAAGTCATTGCATTTCTAACTATTTCTACAGGATCTTTTTTACCTTCTTCATAAACTGTTATACCAAGCTCTTTTCCAATTTGTTTTAATTGATCAATAGCAGCAGGTCTATAAACATCACATGCTACTAAAAGAGGATTTTTCTTTTCCTTTTTTCTAAGTAAATTAGCAAGTTTTCCAATAGTGGTAGTCTTACCACTTCCTTGTAAACCAACCAACATAAGAGTAGCAGGATTACCCTTAGTATTTAAAGGAGCTTGTTCTCCCCCAAGAAGATCTTCAAGTTCATCACGAATTATACCCACAAACATTTCTCCTGGAGAAAGACTCTTCTTTACTTCTTCTCCAAGAGCTTTTTCTTTCACATTATTAGTAAATTCCTTAACAACTTTATAATTAACATCCGCCTCAAGAAGTGCAAGTCTTACTTCTCTTAACATTGGATCAATATTATCTTCAGTTATCTTTCCATATCCTTTTATATTTTTAATAGCATTCTGTAATCTATCACTTAATAATTCAAACATTTATATCACCAATATTTATTATATAATAAAATGCATTAAAATAAAAGAAAAAATCCCAGAAAAGTCTGGGACTTACTACGTCATGAATCCTCATGACACTATTATATTATGTAATATTTCTATAAATATACATATTTTTAATTATTTTTTATTTTTTTCCATTAATTCACTTATAGTAGTAGTAACAGTAGCTAGATTTTGTAAATCAGATGGAATTATAATCTTAGTAGATTGTCCATTTGCTGCTTCAATAAATGCTTCATAACTCTTTAGTTTCAATACTGATTCATCTGCTTTCGCATCTTTAAGAAGTTTTAATCCTTCAGCAGTAGCTTGTTGTATTTTAAGTATTGCTTCTGCCTCACCTTCAGCTTCTTTTATTTGAGCTTCCTTTTTAGCTTCAGCACGAAGAATCATACTTTGTTTTTCACCCTCAGCAGTAAGAATAGCAGCTTTCTTTTCACCTTCAGCTTGAAGAATTTTTTCACGTCTTTCACGTTCAGCACGCATTTGTTTTTCCATAGCTTCTTGTATATCTCTAGGTGGCAAAATATTTTTAACTTCAACACGAGTAACTTTTATTCCCCATGGATCTGTTGCCTCATCCAAAATTGCACGCATTTTAGAGTTGATTATATCACGTGAAGTTAATGTTTCATCAAGTTCTAACTCCCCAATTATATTTCTAAGTGTAGTAGCAGTCAAGTTCTCAATAGCACTTATTGGCATTTCAATACCATATGTATACAACTTAGGATCAGTTATTTGAAAATAAACAACTGTATCAATTTGCATTGTAACATTATCCTTTGTAATTACAGGTTGTGGTGCAAAATCTCTTACTTGTTCCTTTAAAGTAACCCTATTTGATACTCTTTCAATTATAGGTATCATAAGATTAAAACCATTATGTAGTGTTCTATTATATGAACCAAGTCTTTCTACTACATATGCTTTTGATTGTGGTATTATTTTTATTCCACTTATAATTAGTACAACTAGTACTATTCCAAGAATTATCATTAATCATCATCCTCCTTCTCTAAAACAATTAATTTTACTCCTTCTATAGCAAGTATTTCTACTTTACTACCTTCTTTAATTTTTTTATCAGCTTTAGCACTCCAGTACTTACCATCAATTTTAACTTCACCAATATCAGTCTTAGTTATTTCCTTAGTAACTACACCAATCTTTCCTATTAACATATCAGCATTAGTTCTTGATGGCTTAGTAAGTAAATATTTCTTTACTATCGGTCTTGTAAGTATTAAAGTTATTACACTAACTGCTAAAAAAACAGTAGTTTGAATCATTACATTATCAGTAAATAATGACACAACATATGCAAGAAGCGCTCCAAAAGCAAACCATATTGTTGTTAAATTAACAGTGCATAACTCTAATATTATTAAAACCACAAATAATATTAACCATGAATACATATACTCCACTTCCTTATGCCTTTATATTATCATATTTTTTATATTTCTACAATATGCCTTTTAATTAAATTAATTCATTATTTCAAATGCCCACAGTTTAAAAACTTTCTATCATCATAAACAAACTTCTTAGTATTAGTACTACTAGGTAACTCATAAACCTTCATACACCAATCTTTAATATTAATCAAAAGCTTAATATCATCTTTTACTGCTAAATAATATGGTGACAAGTCACTAGCATCCTTTATTAAAAAGTAATCTCCTCCACTAAAAAGATTAAAAACTTCCTCAAATAAGTTTAACTTTCTAGTAACAGATAAAACATATATATCCCACTCTTTAAAATATTCATCCAAAACAATCTTATAAGACTTAATCTTATTACCATATTTATCTTTATCTAAATCTTTACAAATAGATAAAGCAGGTAAATTATTATCATTATCAAGTAAATAATCAACAGATAAACTAAATACTTTAGATAACTCTTGTAAATTACTAATATCAGGCATTCCATCATCATTTTCCCATTTAGTTATAGCTTGTCTAGAAACATTCATAATATTAGCTAGTGCTTCTTGAGATAGTCCAAATCTTTTTCTTACTTCTTTTAGTTTTTGACCTAAAGTCATAATATCACTTCCTTAACTTAATTATATATCTTAATAAAACTAATTACAAATACTATTATGCTACTTATTGTAGCAAACACTTTTCTACATAATTCTACTAATTTTTTAATATTAGAATAATATTTATTAAGGAGTGATAATATTGCTTATTAGTTTAATAGAATTATTAAAAACATTTTTCTTCTTCAAAACATCTTACTCAAACAATGTATTCCCAGAACCACTAAGTAAAGAAGAAGAGGAAAAATATATAGACTTATTACTAAAAAAAGATAAACATGCAAGAGATGTCTTAATAGAAAGGAATCTAAGATTAGTAGCACATATTGCTAAAAAATATGAAAACTCTAATGTAGATAATGATGATCTAATTAGTATTGGCACAATTGGTCTAATAAAAGGAATTGATTCTTACTCATTAAAACATAATACTAAAATTACTACTTACTGTGCTAGATGTATAGAAAATGAAATATTAATGTATTTTAGAGCAAATAAAAAAAATAATCTAAATATTTCATTAGATGAACCAATTGGTTATGACAAAGAAGGAAATGATATTACAATACTAGATGTATTAAAAACTCCAAAAACAGATTACATTGAAGAAATGCATATAAAAGATAATATAGAATTATTAAAAAAATATCTAAAACTACTTACTCCAAGAGAAAAAGAAATAATTATAAGAAGATATGGTCTAAATAATGAAGATGAACAAACTCAAAAACAAATTGCTAAATCATTAAACATTTCTAGAAGTTATGTATCTAGAATAGAAAAAAGAGCAATTACTAAAATACTTAGACAATTTATTAAAAAAGATAATGATGAAGAAAAGAAGTAGAGTCAATTAGATTACTACTTCTTATTATATATAAAAAAGTTTTTGTACTTGACTACAAAAACTTGGTATTTTTCGACACTTTTTGTATTACAAAAGACCAACAGAACTAATCCATTGATCTTTACTTATTAGCAAGATGCACTATTTCTAATAACTTCAAATGCTTATCATCTATAGTATTTAATGTATCTTTTAATCTTTTATATACTTCTTCTTTATTATTATTTACTTCATTAAAATACTCATAGTAATAATAATTAAGTTTATCAAGTTTATTACTATTATATAGATAATCTATCTCACTTAAAAGAATACCTCTTATCTTTCTTTCTTCTCTAGTTAAATTATTATTAATACTCTTCTTATCAATAATAGAATACTCTACTTTAGTAGTACTTAGTTTACTTACAATATTTAATACTTCGTACTCTTCATCAAGTAACAATCTCGAATACTTATAACCATTATCCTTTATTAATACAGCAATCGCAATGTCTTGATTAGATAACACTACAACTGGATAATTCTCATTCTTACTATCATAATAAATAGTCTTACCCTTTATTTGATCAAGCAATAAATCATCAAATAAAATATCATTTTCTAATACATCTTTAATTAAACTATCCTCTACTTTAATTAATGGCAATCTTTTAATATACTTTATATCATCATTATCTTCCCATTCAAAAAACTCTAATAACTCATCATTAAAATTTAAAACTATATCATATATGTATACCATTTTGCATCCCTCATGTATAGTATATACATTTTTATACTATTCTATTTATTTATTTTAAAAAATGTTATATACTTAAATAGATATAATTATGGAGGTTTTAAAAATGATATTTATTTATTACATTTTATTAGGAATAGTACAAGGAGTAGTTGAAGCTTTACCAATATCATCATCAGGACACTTATTAGTATTTAATGATTTACTTACTAATTATCTAGGTTTTAAAAGTGTTGCCCTATCAAATACAGAATTACTTGCTATTATAACTAACTTTGGTTCATTAATCGCAGTAGTAATTCTTTACTGGGATAAAATAATTAGTATTCTAAAAGATTTCTTTGGATATTTTAAAACTAAATCTAAAAAACAAGAGGCTAACTATAAATATGGTTGGTACATAATACTAGCAACAATTCCTGCTGGAATTATTGGTCTTATAATATCTAAATTAGGAATATTTGATGCAATAAGTAACAACATCAAAATAGTCGGAGTAACTCTTATTATTACAGGTATATTCCTATTTCTAATCAGAAAAGCAAATGGTAAAAAAACAGAAAAAGATATGACTTTAAAAGATGCTATGTCTGTTGGTTTATTTCAAGTTCTAGGACTATTACCAGGTATATCTAGAAGTGGTTCCACTATTGTGGGAGGACTTTACAAAGGACTAGATAGACAAACAGCATTTGATTTTTCTTTTATGCTTTATATTCCTATAAGTTGCGCCACTACTCTACTTGGTTTAAAAGATCTATTCGGAAGTAATCTTACATCAAGTGAAATTATGTTTTTTATAATGAGTGCAGTAGTCGCAGGAATATTTACTTATTTTTCAGTTAAATGGTTTAGAGAAGTCATAAAAAAAGGAAAACTTATTTACTTTTCCATTTACTGTTTCATCGTAGGACTACTAATTATATTATTCTTATAAGAGCATTGCTCTTTTTTATTTTGCAAAGAAAAAAGTACCTAAACGGTACTAAATAACATAATGGCGCGCCCAGAAGGATTTGAACCCTCAACCTCTTGGTCCGTAGCCAAACGCTCTATCCAATTGAGCTATGGGCGCCTTAACAATAAAAAGTATACCACAATTACATTAATTTTGCAATAGATAACCAAAAGAAAACTCATTATAAATGAGTCATATCTATTTTACTAACCTTTTACTTTTTTTCTTATCATCCCAATAAGAAGTAGGATCCATATAATCAGGATAATGTTCTTGTGCAAACCTTACTATTTTTTTAGTATTTTGTTCTTCAATCATAACTTTACCAAATAATTTATCTGCCTCAAGAGTTGAATAATGTTCACTATATAATATTTCACTAGTTTTAGTATCCACTAAAGAAACCATATACTCTTCCTTTTCTTTATCCATCTTGTAAGTTATTATCTGATATCTACATAACAACCTAACAGAACCAGTCTTACCATCAAAACCAAATCTAGTATTTATAATTGCTCTTGTAGAAAAATCTCCATCCATAATATATACACAACCATCTTTTTCATTTCTAAATTCATGCCAGCCCTCAGGTAATTGTGCATTACAAAAATTTTCATTTTTATAGTTCAAATCAAGTTTAAATCCTAACTTTTCAAAACTTTCAGCATTTGGAATAAATGCAAGTGGTAATTCTATTTTTTCTCTTTCCATAATTTCCCCCTAAATTAATGATTTTCTTACAAATACATCAACATCCTTATCAATATAGACTGCTACTTGTCCCTCAAGTGTTGTCTTAATAAAACCAAGTCCGTTGATTACAATATCTTCATGATATCTTAAAGATAAATCTTTTCTTGCTAAGTCTTTTAAGTAATCATGCCTTTTACCATTTATTCTTTTAATCTTTAAATCATTAGACATAAACACTGTAAAACTATTCTTTTCACCTTCAAGATAATCTATTCTAATTATATCATCAATTATTAGAGCTTGTCCACTTTTTATTTGATAAGTCTTAGGCTTTATCTCCTTTTTCGGAGATATTCTCTTAATCCTATCCTTAGTAACTTTATTTAAAACATTACCATAATCTACTAAACCAGGAGTATCAATCAAATAAAAATCTTTTATCTTCATCTTTATAGTATTAAGAGTAGTCGAAGGCATCGGAGATATTGTAATATCTGACTTTTCTATAGAATAATTATTAATTATTGCATTTATTAAAGTACTTTTCCCTGCATTAGTATTACCCACTACATAAACACTCTGATTAGTACGATACTCTTTAATTAACTTCATTAATCTATCTAAATTATAATTCTTTGATGCTGATATTACTATAAACTTAACAAATGATTTATACATATTATTAAAATAATCAATTATCTTTTCATCTTTTATCGATAAAGGAAGTGCATCTCTTTTATTTAAGATAACTATTATGTTGTTATTAGGTAAATACTCTCTTATCTTCTCTAAATCAGAAGGTACTGATAAAAGATCAACCACATAAAGAATCAAACTCCTAGTCTTACCAATTTTCTTTAATATATCAATATACTCTTCATTACTCTTGAGAACAACTTCATACTCTCCATAGTTCTTCATCTTAAAACAACGTCTACAATAATCATTACTTAAATCATTGACATAACCTTCAATTAACTCATTATTATCTTGAAGTATTGCCCCACATCCTAAACATTTCTTAGTCATAATAACTACCTCTTCTTATATTATATTTTTTATTTAATCTTTTAAATATAAAATACTCAATTAAACGATTAAATTTTGTAAAAATTAACTCTCTCTGGTGTAGAGGATCTACTAAACAGCAATAGTAACCCATTTTTTTAGCACCACCTACATCAGTTAGTAATTGATCTCCAATCATGCATATGTTAGATGAAGAAGTATTAGAAAGTACCTTTGCCTTATTATAACCATACTTAAATGGTTTCCTAGCATTCATTATATATGAAACATCTAACTCTTTAGAAACATACTCTATCTTTTTCTTATTCCATGTATTAGAAATAATAATTATTTTAAAATCATTCTTTAATTTATTAAATAATTTCTTAACCTTATCATCAATTACATTCTTTTTCTTTTCAATAATAGTATTATCTAAATCATACACTAATACTTTAATACCTATTTTCATTAACTTGTCATAATTAATACTAAATATATCCTTTTGATACATATCCGCTTTATACATATGAACCTCCATATATATAATAACATAAATAAAAAAAAAGGACAAATATTGTTTTGTCCAATTATTCAACAGTTAATTGATATGGTGATTCCGAAGTTCCATTTCCACTTAAAATCTTCACGTTAGATGACAGATAAAGGACTGGGCAGACCGCATACTCACCTTCGTTGACGCGGTCGCTGATGAGGTAGATGCCATTGACAAGGCCATCCGAGCGCACACTGAAAGCGTTGCAGTAATGGTCTGAAATTTGCGGAAGCAACCATGTATCTGCACTTTTATATAACCAATTATTTGTTGTTTTACAATTTGCAGAGTTACCATAATTATATAAGTTGCTTGTACATTCTTTTGATGCTGCATATCCATAATCACTTGCATACATTATTGCTATTTTTTTAGAAGGATCATTTTGCATTATTGGATTTGTTTCATAATAATATCTAACTGTATCATTTGCTTTTTTCCTTTCATGTTGCCACATTGCGTCTGTTGTTGTATCTGAACTAGTACCTCCTCCGAGATAATATTTTGCTGTCCCTATCATACTTTTTGCATCACTCGTTAATGTATTATAATAATCATTATTTAAATATGTGTTTAATGTTCCTGTTATCCAATTATTATATGAATTAGTTGTTGCATCTCGTGTTTCATTCCAATGCATATTTCCTATTGAAATATCTCTTATTATTTTTATTCTATTTTCTACATTACCATCTGTATCTTCAGTAGGTATTATTCCTATTATTCTCCATACCTCATTATTAAATGTTACATAGTTATTTACACTTCCCCCACGGTATCTATATTCTGTTGCAAACTTACTATCAACTTGTAATGTATCATCTATTTCATGTGTTATTTGTTCAAGTCCATTTTGTCCTACATTTGCTTGAGCAAACTCTAAAGCATAATCTTTCTTTTTAACACTTAGTTTTAATATATTTTTTGATTCAACACTACTACTCCATCTTGCATAAGAAGTATTTGTATAATTGTAAGAAATAATACCAGTTAATAAAAGCACAAAAACACCTATTAATGATAATAGATATTTATTATATTCCTTTACATCTTTAAATAAAGGGTTTACTTTATAAGTATTTTGCCCCCCCCCATACGAATATTTGTTTTTCATAGTTTTACCTCCATAGTTTCTTATAAGTTAATTCTATAACAAAAATAGTACTTTTTCAAGTACTATTTATTTCGTTTTTGGTTTACTTAACATATCAAACATATCTTGTTGATATCCATCATCAATAAGTATTGTTTCTTCTTTATTAGATAATTTATATTTTTTATCATCCTTATTCTTATATTCTCTTGCCAAGCCTAATAAATCTATATAAGGATCAATTTCATATTTACTTTCAAAATCTTCTTTTAACATATGACTAATACTAGAAATTTTACTTAAATATAAAACAAAATCATCTTTTGAATACTTATCCTTATATTTGTCTGCATAATAAAGTGCCACCAATCTATATAATAAATGTTTCTTATCCATAACTTTATTAATGGAGTCTATTCCTTTTACATTATTTGCTTTAAATCTTTCTAATATTTCTTCTTGTTTCATTTGATAAAATGCACTATTTATACACCCAATAGTAGAACCATATCCTTTTTTATTACTATAATACTTAGGCAAATAACTATTAAGTACATTAGATAATTCATTTACTTTAAACTTAATAAAATCTTCATCATAAGAATCAAATAACTCTAACTTCTCTGTTAATATTTTAAGTAAATATTCATTACTATTTAATTGTTCAACATGAGTAAATGGTTTTTTCTTGTATTCATCTTTATATACTTTCTTATAATGTTCTCCTTGTAATAAAGCATATCTTTTAATGCCAACTTTATCATCATAAAAATCAAGTGATCCTTGATCATTTATATAATCTTCAAGATGCACTAAAAATGTATAATAATACTCTAAAACAGAAGAAGGCATATACTTATATAAAGAATACTTAGTTGATTTATCAAACATATTATGTAAATCTTTAGAATAATATCCTAAAAAACCTAAGTTAAAATTACTCTTTATTTCATTAAACATCCTATTACTTTTAATGGTTCTATCGGAGGTAGTTATATACTCATTCTTATAACCAAGCCTATCCATTTTATTCATAATATCGTTTTCTTTAGTCTTTAACTTACTTATTATTTCATTTTGAGTCATAATATCACCCTTATATAAATATGATAACATAAAAAGAGAAGAAAGTATAACTAAAATGTTGTTATTTATAAAGAGTTTCTATATAAATGTCTATATAAATGTCTGTATAAATGTCTGTATAAAAACTGCTAAAACCCTTATAAAATAAGCATATATATGAAAAATAAGTTATATAATTTTAATTCGATGTCCATATAAATGTCCATATAAATGTCCATATAAAAACCCCACTAAAAGTGGAGGCTTTCATAAAGAAAAAACTACATACATAAAAGCTTTCTAATTATTGTTCCATAAATCATACCCATTTTATATACATAGTACATAACTTGCACTAATAAGGGAAAAGACAAGATTATTAAAATAGTTTGTATTGTTTTATTCTCTAATTTTTCTTTTAAAACTTGCATAAGTTCTTACTTTTAATTCTTCTAAGTGAAGAACCAAATCCTCTTCCTATATCATATATAGTATTAAAAGCTTGTGTAGCATATCTAATAAGCGAAGCAGTTATACTTAAACCACCATAAGTAGTTTTTAATTCACTACTATTTATGACACTTAAGTGGTCTTGTGTACCCATCTAATGCTCCTACTCCAAAAATAAATGCCGCTATCGCTCCAATTATTGCCCATGCTGATATACCACCAAATGTATTTCTTAATTCTTTATTATTTAATTCATTCATTTACATTCCTCCTTTTTATTTTATAAACCTTATCAAACAAATCACTATTATCTTGTCTATGTGATATTAATATCACAGTTAAATATGGATAATTATTAAAAATATTCTTTAGTATCATTCTTTCTTCTTCGATTGATATTTCATTAAAACTCTCATCCAAAACCAATATATCTTTTGCTTTTAATAAAGCTCTAGCTATTATTATTTTCTTTCTTTGTCCTGTAGATACATTATTACCATTTTCCTCTAAAAAAATATTTAAGTAATTATCAGTATTAAATGTCTTATCTAAAAGAGTTGTCTTACAACATAATAATTGCCTATCTTTAGAATTACTTATTAAATTCAAGTTTTCCTTAATCGTAGTCTGAAAAAGTGTTTCATTTTGACTAACATAAGTTATATTACCTCTTATAAAAGAAAGACTTAAATCATTAATATCAATATTATCTATCATAATCTTACCACTGGTAACTTTATGATTTTTAAGAAGTAACCTTATAATCGTAGACTTTCCTATACCAGAATCTCCAGTTATAAAAACATTCTCATTTTCTTTTAATCTCAAATTAAGATTACTAATAATAGTTTTATCATTCTTTACATAAGATACATTGTTAAACACTATCTCTCTTATTTTATTAAACTTATTATCTGTTTTCTCTTCTTTATTCATTTCTAATATATCTAATACTTTATCTACTGATGTCTTATATATTTTCTTCATTGTAATATTTTCATATACACTACTAAGTAAACCAATAAACAAATAAAATATATTGCCTATTAATATAGTACTTGATATACTACCATTTATTGTTTTTACTATAAATACTGATACTATTATTACAAGTAAATAAAACATATCTATCAAATAATTATTTATTAAATCAAACTTATAATACTCTTTTAAATAATTCTTATTTTTATCTAAAGTAATACTATTATTATTCACTAAATTATCTATTATTTTATTTTCAATACTTAAGTTCTTAATAGTATTAAAAGAAGTTAATGACTCATAAAGATAAGATGAAGTCTTTATTTTCTTATCTTTTAAAATCTTATAATTTTGGTTAAGTCTTTGCTGATAACTAAGTGAAAGTATCAAAAGAATTATAATAATTATAATAAATATTGCTACATAAAATATATTTATAAAAGATATATAGATTAAAATAAAGATAATAAATATTACATCTAAAACAGTAGATATTAGTATTTTACTAATTATATCTTTAAAGTTTTCTATATCAGATATAAAAGTGGCAATCTCTCCGGATGTTGTTTCAATAAAATAATCATATGGGAGGTATAATAAGTGACTTAAAGTGGTTTTAGTTATTTCTTCATCTACATTATTATTAATTTCTATTAGCAATTTATTTTTCTGAAAATACATATACATTTTAAATATTGTTATATTTATAAAAACAATAAATACTATCAAAAGATAATTAAACGATTTAGTATATCCAGATACAATGGTAGATAAGTAGTAATTAAATGCTAATGAAAAAAGTGAATAAATTATAGATAAAATTATACTCTTAAATATTATCCCTTTGTTTAAAGAGAATATCTTAAGTATTATGTTTTTTAGTCTTACATCCTTAATCTTTTTAAACTTAGTATCAGAAAATATTATATACTTATTCGTAGTCATAGAGTTATATACTGACCGGTCTATCTTTTTTAACCCATAACTAGGATCCATTACTAAGATATAATCATCATGAATTTCTAAGATTACTATAAAATGATACATTTCTTTATCAATTATAGTATGAGCAATACATGGTAAACTCTCTTTCATATTATCAATCTTTGCTGATACACCAAGTGCGTTAAGTCCAAGAGATTTACTTGATGTAATTAAATCATACATAGATACACCATATTTTTCTTTATTTATTAAAGATGTAAGTGATGCTCTATTAATTCTTTTGTTATGAAGTAAGAAGATTGTTTGTAAACATGCAATGCCACAGTCATAAGAATTTGTTTGTAAGACATAGTCATATTTTTTCACCTATTATCACCTCTCATATATATAGAACGCATCCTTTATAACAATTTCCTTACAAAAAATAAAAAAAATACGTACTTTACGTATCTTTTTTACACATATTTACACTAAGTTTACATTATTAATTGATATGGATCAGAACTTGTACCAGTTCCTCCGGATATTCTTACGTTAGATGATAAAGATAAGACTGGATAAACTTTAGGACTATCATAATTGACATCGTAGTAGCAACCAGGACCATAATTTGATAGGTAAAATGCACGCATTCCATTATCTGACTCTGGTGTAAGTAACCACATAGTGTAATGTAGCCATAACCAAACATTCGGTGGTTTACAGCTTGTGGATCCTATATAATTGTTAAAGTCAACTGTACATTCTTTTAACGTTGCATATCCATAATCACTTGCATACATTATCGCTATTTTTTTACTTGCATCAGTTTGCATTATTGGATTTGTTCCATAATAATAACCTGTTCTATTTGCTTCATTTTTTCTTTCGTATTGCCACATTACATCTGATGTTATATTACTTTCACTATATCCTCCAAGATAATACTTAGTTGTACCTATCATATTTTTAGCATCAGTAGTCAATGTATTATAATAATCATTATTTAAGTATGTATTTAGTGTTGCTTCTGTCCAGTTATTTGTATGATTTTCATTCCAATATGTACCTTTAATACCATTATCTGCGACAGATTCGTTTTTTATTATTTTAAATCTATTTTCTACATTACCATCTGTATCTTCAGTTGGTATTATTCCAATTATTCTCCATACCTCATTATTAAATGTTACATAGTTATTTACTACTGAGTCTCCTCCACGATATCTATATTCTGTAGCAAATCTTTTATCTACTTGAAGTGTATCATCTATTTCATGTATCACTTCTTCAAGTCCGCCTGTTCCTACATTATCTTCTGCAAACTTTAAAGCATAATCTTTCTTTTTTGCACTTATTTTCAATATATTTTTAGACTCTATACTACTACTCCACTTTGCATATGATGTATTTGTATAATTATAAGAAATAATTCCTGTTAATAAAAGCACAAAAATACCTATTAATGATAATAGATATTTATTATATTCTTTTACATCTTTAAATAAAGGGTTTATCTTTCTAGGATTTTGCCCCCCCCCCATACGAATTATTGTTTGTCATATTTTTACCTCCATCTTTAAAACAATCTCAATATATCATTAAATGTCACATATAACATCAATAATATTAATAGAATAAATCCTATTGAATGAATTGTATTTTCTACTTTAGGATCTACTGGACTACCTTTAATCTTTTCAATTAATAAGAATAATATTCTTCCTCCATCAAATGCTGGTAATGGTAATAAGTTAATTACTCCAACATTTATACTTAGAAGTGCCATTAAATATATCAAAGCCACTAATCCTTGTTTACTCATTTGTCCCACAACTGAATATATTCCAACTGGACCACTTAATTGATTAACTGATACTCCACCAGTGAATAATTTACCTAAAACAATATACATTTGTTTAAATATTGCTAGTCCTTCGTTTATACCATACTTTATAGCATTACCAAGTCCATGATGGGTTTCACTTCCCATCACTATACCTACAATATATCTTTCACTCTTATCGCTTGCTATTTCTTTTATTGGTTTAACTTGATATGTTCTTATAGTTCCATCTTGTTTTTCTACTTCAAACTCTACTGTATTATTTAAATCTTCAAGTGCTAAATATAATGATATATCATCTTTATAAGTAACTTTATGATCATTTATTCTTAATACTTTATCATTAGCTTCAATTCCCGCGATAGCAGCAGGATAATTATCTGCTACTTCAGTAATTATAGGTTCCGTACTAGGTGATCCAAATATTAAACCAGATATAATTAATATTAAAAATGCAAATATAAAATTAA
Source organism: uncultured Bacilli bacterium (assembly GCA_934090595.1). Taxonomy (GTDB): domain Bacteria; phylum Bacillota_I; class Bacilli_A; order RF39; family UBA660; genus JAEDJI01. Next base: position 30,616 of record CAKOJO010000003.1, read on the forward strand.
ATCCTACTCCCATGAACATTACTAAAAATCTTTGCCATGGTTTCTTATCTTGAAGATTACTTCCTTTGTGTTCTTTTAACTTTTCAGGATCAACTTCTTCTCCCGCTAGAGAAACAAAACCACCAATTGGAATTAATCTTATTGAATACTTCGTCTTGTCCTTTGCAATTTTTTGAATAACTTTGGGACCCATTCCTATAGAAAATTCATATACATGGACTCCCACTAACTTAGCAAATAAGAAATGTCCCCCTTCATGTACTAAAACTATAATACCTAAAATAAATATAAATAATATTAATGTCAACATATTAAGCCTCCTTATAAAATGTTCATAAATAATATAAATGTAAGTGCTACAAATATTAAACTGTCTAATCTATCAAGTATACCACCATGACCAGGTATAATATTTGAATAGTCTTTTACTTTATAATATCTTTTTATACTTGAAAATACTAAATCACCAAGTTGTCCTACAACTGAGAGTAACAATGTTATTAAGACTACTACTAGTATATTCTCATTTGTAGTAATTATAAGATCATAAAACATAACAGGTATAATAGTGCCCACTAAACTACCTATTACTGCACCTTCAACTGTTTTGTTTGGGCTAATCTTAGGACAAAGCTTGTGTCTTCCTATCAAATTACCTCCAGCATAAGCAAAAGTATCAGTCATAACAGTTATTAATGCTAAATATATAATATAAACTACACCTGTATTTTCAATTAATATGAATGTATTAAAAGATATTGCTAAGAATAAAGTTGATGCCATTAAATATAATGCATCCTTTATATTATATTTTTCATTATTATTTATTAATACTAATGGTAATAAAAATACTAAGAAAAGTATTATAAATATTTGATATGTTAATGAATAATCTATAAAATAATAATTATTTCCAAATGCTATTAAAAATATAACAAATAAATATGAAATAACTTCCATTACTATTGGTATATCACTTTCTTTTTTTCTTAAATCAATTAATTCTTTTAATCCAAGTATTGCAAGTGCTATTGCAAGCACTTTAAATGGTAAGCCTCCCATCAATACAAGGGGTATAATTACTAATATCATTACTATTGCACTAATTATTCTTGTTTTCAAATTATCACATCCTAGAACAATTATATAAAATATATAAAAAAAAAGCAATAATTATCGCTCTTTTACTCCACTCTTTTTCATTTCTTTACATGGCACTAAATATCCGAGTTCCATACCTTTACCAATAATAACTCTTTCATCAAAAGATACATAAACTTGATTAGTAATACCACTTTTTATGTGTAAGTTCATTCTGTCATCTAAGGTTAATATATCATAATCACCAGATTGTATACACTTTGCAATCGGTATTTTATTATCTATATTAGTATGCACTAATCTATCTTCAAAACCAACAACTATATCTTCTCTAGAAATTATAGCAACTGATCTCATATCATTAAGTTCTTTTTTAATTAATTTATCATTTTGTACTAATTGATTTTTTAATGTTTCTAAAAGATATATATCTTTATACTCTTCATAATTATTTACTCTTTTTAATAATTCTTCTCTTACAACTAAAAGACTATCTAATTTACTCATAAATCTTCACTCCTTTTTATGCTACTTTTAAAAAAGCACTTAACAATCACAGAATCAACTTTATCATCTGGAAAAGATGGCTAGATTATAGCACATTTTTTCGTTTTTGTCAAATCAATCATTTTGTGGTCAAAAGTTTTGACCGCAAACACGTAGTAATACCAAGGATTTCAGTAAAAATCATCAATTTTTTAGTCAATTCTGTGACCGCAAATTGTTCTAAAAATTAAAGTTTTATGACACCTTTAATCAATAAAAATCAACTATTTATATTTTGCGGTCAAAAGTTTTGACCGCAAATATGCCGTAATATCAACGGTTTCAAAGAAAATTCAAGTTTGCGGTCAAAATTTTCATCAGCAAATCATCAAAGCTTTACTATATCTTCAATTTTCTTAATTAACTCATCAAGAAACATTTTTTCATTCATTTTATAAATATAACTATATTTCTTTCCAACATCTTTTAATGACATTCCACTTACATACACTTCTTTTCTATCTAAAATAATATATCTATCATGAAAAAAATCATTATTTATAAAAACAATATTTGAATACTGATTATTATACTTTTTCATTAAAACATCATCTAAGTTTTTTGATATTACAATAATCTTTCTATCAATGTTTCTTAATATATCAAATAACTCTTTGTTAGCATAATTATCTACAATTATCACTTCTTTTTCTGAATCATTAAATATATCTAATAAAGTACTATATGCATCATATATCTTTCCATCATAAATAATAGTATTCTGTTTAGAAGAAAACTTATCAAATGATTCTTCTAACTTCAATATTCTCTCTTCATGATTTATAAACAATCTATTACTCATAATATCATGTGAAATATATTTTTTCATCAATACAAACGCATCCATTATTTGGAGAGTCACAATACTAGCTTTTTTTCCTTTAAGAACTGTTGCCAGCATATATACTCCTTGTTCAGTAAAAACTCTAGGATTATTTCTTGATTTTTCATTTATATTAGTAGATGAAAACTTAGAACGTAAATTGTAACACTCTTCATTATTTAACCGAAAACAATATCTTTCTGGAAACTTTTCCTGATTATTTTTAACCGCTTGATTTACTTCCTTAGTTCCATTCTTGCATTCATACAATCTTGCAAGATCACTATCCAACATCACCTGCACTCCTCTAATCTCATATATTATCCCCTCGATCTTTTCTTGTTCAACTATTTCATTCATCATTATCCCTCCACTCAAAAAAAGATACACCACTTCTAATGGCATATCCCCGCATCATGCATATTTTCCTCATTGCTAAAAGAAAATATACGTTATCGTTTGAATTGTCATACTAATGAAAAGCAATATAATCAGTACAATTACATTATATCAATTAGTTTTATTCTATACAATAGTTTTCACTTTATAAAAAGCACTACTTAGTAACATCTACCCATTTCACATAAGAAGAATACTTCTCTAACTGTTCAATACTAAGCTTAATAGCGCTATTTTCACTACCACAAGCTGGATAAACATAATGATTAGCTTTCAAGGACTCATCAAGATATACTTTAACCCCATCTTTTATAGCAAAAGGACATACTCCACCAATCTTATAACCAATCAAATTATCTAAATCCTCTTGCGGTATCATCTTAGCCTTTTTACCAAAATAATCTTTATACTTATGATTGTCTATTTTAGCATCACCAGACATTACTATTAAAATTGGTTCATCTAACATAAATGCAAGAGTTTTTGCTATCTGATTCGACTCCACTCCTAGAGCTTGTGCCGCTTGCATAACAGTAGCACTAATACCATCTACCTCTATTATTTCATCATCTATTCCATACTTTCTAAAGTATTCTTTTACTTTTACTAAACTCACTTTATCTCTTCTTTCTTTTTAACATATCTATTGCAAGTGTTACATGTTCCTCAGTTAAACCACCATTAAAGAAATCAGTTCTAACTTGATTCTCATCATCTACTAAATCATCATCTAAAACAACATAACCATCTATATCTTTATTATTATCTAAATAATATCTTATTTCTTCTGTCCTATTCATCATCGAAGGAGTAATATCATATATTTCTATACCATACTCTTCTAATAACTCTAAAAACTCTTTATGATAAGTAGTATCTGCAACTATCTTACCATTTTTTCTTAAAAGACCAATTCTCCATGATGAAGAAAGTACAACCTTAGTATCATCATTACTTATAATTATTTCTTTTAATAACAATAACTTATCTCTTGATATTTCTAACTCTTGAGTTTTATACTTCTCAAAAATTAAATCTTGATCATTAAGTACTCCATCTACATCTAAAAATATTACATTCATATTAATCTAAATCCTTTAAATGAATATTCCATTTAAGTAAATACTCGTATATTTTTTCTACAGGTATTCCTAATATATTATAAAAGCTACCTTCTATCTTATTAATGAAATTAGAAACCACAGTTTCTATGGTAAAACCAGAAGCATATAAAACATTAGGATCATTATCTATATAATAATCTATATCACATTCATCTATTTTGTTTAAAGTAATAACAGTTTCTTGATAATCATTAACAACTTCATTGTTTATCTTATTAATTAAAGCAATACCTGTAATTACTTTAAAAGTATTATCAGAACAAAGTCTTAAATTCTCTTTCGCTTCATAAATAGATTTTGGTTTTTCTAATATTTTATTACCTACTAAAACAACTGTATCAAGTCCTAAAACAATACCTTCATTAACATCAACAGAATATGCTTTTTCTAAAGATAATCTTTTTACATATTCATAAACGTCTTCATTGTCTTGTTTTATTTCTATATAATTGCTTTCTTTTTTTATATGCTTAATACAAGCTTGTTTTAAAACATCGCTCTTAAAACTCGAAGTACTAGCTAACACTAACTTCATTACATACCTCTTTTAGTTACATTAATTTCCTTATCATAAGACTTATCATATTCATCAATTACTTGTTTTAAAAACTCTAACTTCAAACAAGTTTTAGCATTTTCTCTTATAACTTCTTCAACAGTAGTGGCAGAAGGCATTAACTGTCTTGAATCTATTAATGTATATTTCACTAGTTTTCCATCTCTATCAAATTCAAATTCTTTTACTATATTAATAGGAGATAATCCTCTTTCTTCTCTTCTTTTATTTAATTTTTCTTGTTCAATTAATGCTTGTTCTACTCCCATACTACCAGGATTAAACATAATAGTAAACGCCTTTTCAGGAGCAAACTCAGCGTGAGTTCTAGTTGAACCTTGTATAGCAAATGAATCAGTAGATGAAAGATTATCAATATAACTTACATCAAGTCCTTTAGGATGAGATGTATAAGTAGCACCCATTATTCCTCTTGCAACACTTACATCATTAGTATAAGCATCTTCTTTATGTGGTAATACATCAGTATCAAACACTGCTCTACCTAATTTTATTACATCTGAAGATGAGGCAAATATTCCAGCATGACCAGAAAAACCTCCGACTGCTAAAGCGCTTGGATCATTTATTCTTCCATATGCTGCATTAGGGCTACCAGTAAGTAATTTAAACTTCTTTTGAGGAACAATTATATGAGTTTCATTTAAACCTAATGGTTTAGTAATATACTCATCAATTAAATCTTCGTACTTTTTATCGGTTACTCTTTCCATTACTTCCTTCATGATCATCATGCCCATATCATTATAATTATACTTTCCTTTATTTACAACATTGATATTATATAAAGTATCAAGAGCCTCATCAATTGTTTTTTTATCAGATATTCTACCATTGGTTCTAAATTCTACTGCGAATGTTAAAATATCTCTTACTGTTAAATCTCCTAAATTAGTAAATCTATTATCTAGTTCACTAATCTTATCATCCATAGAAAAATATTCTTCTTTTATTAAGTTATATGCTAAGACTTCGGTATAAAACTTAGTCATTGATGCAATATCAAATAAAGCATTATCTGGCATTGGATCGGTTAAATAATTAATATTTCCACCATATAATTTTACATTTATATTAGAAACATTAATACCAACAGTATAACCAGGTGTTGGATATTTTCTTCTCATATCTTCTAATTGATCAAAATTATCCTTTATCATTAATTCTACTAACTCTTCAGGTGTTGCATCTTTATTATTCTTAATTATATCAAGTGCTTCTCTAGTTACTTGTTCTATATCTTTTTTATCTGCATAAATAGATTTCTTTTGTACATCCATTACAAAATTATTAAATATTCTTTCCAAATTCATATTATCTCTCCTATTTCTCTATTACTATTGTAATTGGTCCATCATTAATTAACTCTACTTGCATATCTGCTCTAAAAATACCAGTTTGGGTATTAATTCTACTTTTTAATTCTTCATTAAAAATATCATAATAAGAGGATGCATCTTCTTGCTTCATAGCATTTATATATGATGGTCTATTTCCTTTATTAGCATCCGCATACAAAGTAAACTGTGATACTGAAAGTACACTACCTCCAATATCGCTAACGGATTTATTCATTACCCCTTCTTCATCATCAAATATTCTAAGATTAACTATTTTATTAGCCATCCACTTTATCTTATCAATATTATCATCATGAGTAAATCCAACAAGTACTAAAAGACCTTTATCAATAGAACCTACTGTCTTACCATCAACTTTAACACTTGATGATTTTACTCTTTGCACTACTACTTTCATTGCATTATCCTTTCTACTTCTACTACGTTTTGTATCTTTCTTAATTCTTTCAAATACTTATTCATTTCATCAAGTGATGAAATAACTACTTCAAGACTATAAATATTCTTATCACTCTTATTAAGTAGATTAATACTTTCTATTTGAATATTCATACTAGCAGAAGTTTGTACTATATCTACTATTTTATTATCTTTAGTATTAGTATATATAACTATATCAGAATAATATTTGTTTTTAATCTTAGTATTCCAATTAGCACTTATTACCCTATCATCCATATCATTAATATTAAGGCAATTCTTTCTATGAATACTTATACCGCTTCCCTTAGTAATAAAACCTATTATATCGTCTCCTGGTATTGGAAGGCAACAATTAGCTATATGAGTTTGTATATTTTTAGTATTTCCTACTACTATATCATTATCAGTATCAAGAACTTTAACCTTTATTTCTTTCTTTTGATCATTAGATTCTTCATCCTTATTCTTTACAACACTCTTAACAGAAAACTTATTATTACCAATATTTAAATATAAATCTTCAATAGTATCTAGTTTAAAACTCTTAAGTACTTCTTTTATATTATCAGGTTTTAAAAATTCAGTAGAAGAAATCTTTTTTCTTCTTAATTCCTTTTCAAGTAAATTCTTTCCTGATTCAATATAATCTTCTCTAGTAGTCTTATTAAAAAATGCTTTAATCTTACTCTTTGCTTGAGTAGTCTTTACAATATTTAACCATTCTCTAGATGGACCCTTAGAATTATTATTAGTAAGTATCTTAACTATATCTCCATTTTGTAACTCATATGACAAGTTAACCATATTATTATTTACAATAGCACCAGTCATTTTATCTCCAACTTGAGTATGAATTCTATAAGCAAAATCTATTGGAGTGGAACCATTTGGTAGTTCGAATACATCTCCTTTAGGAGTATAAACATAAATATTATTATTTAATACTTCATCTTTTACTCTGTTTACAAAGTCTTCATTAGTCATCTTTTCTTCATTTAATTCAATTATTGACTTATAAAATTGGAGTTTTTGTTCAGTAACATTTTGCATTTCTAAAGCAGCATTCTTATGTTCTTTATAAGCCCAATGAGATGCAATACCATTTTCTGCGATTTCATCCATATCATATGTTCTTATTTGTATTTCAAATAAATTACCATCTAATCCAAATACAGTTGTATGTAGTGTTTGATAAAGATTAGTTTTAGGCATTGCAATATAATCTTTAAATCTCTTAGATACAGGTTTATATTTAGAATGAATAAGACCTAGTGCTAAATAACATTCTTGTTCTTTGTCCACTAGTATTCTGATGGCAAGTAAATCGTATATATCAGAAAAACTTCTTCCCTTATCTAACTTCTTATAAATACTATATATACTCTTAGCACGACCTTTTATCTCATGTTTTATTCCATTATTCTTTAAAAGGGTACTAACCTCATCCATCATCTTAGATACACATTCTTCTCTTTCAATCTTAGTATTATTAAGTTTTTCTACAACATCATAATATACATCTGGTTTAGAATATTTTAAAGAAAGGTCCTCAAGCTCAGACTTTATCTTATGCATACCTAAACGATGCGCAATTGGTGCTAGTATTTCAAGAGTTTCCTTTGCTTTTAGTTTTTGTCTATCTACTGGTATTGCATATAAAGTTCTCATATTATGAAGACGATCTGCTAGTTTAATTATTATTACTCTTACATCCTCACTCATTCCTACGATTATTTTTTTATAATAATTTGTAAGATATTCATTTTCAGTAGAAACATTAATACTATTAATCTTAGTTACTCCGTCTACTAAGTTAGCAACAGTTTTACCAAATAAGTTTTCTAACTCTTCCTTAGGAGTCGGAGTATCTTCTAAAACATCATGAAGTAAAGATGCAATTATAGTATCCTTATCTGCCTTAATAGTAGTAAGTATTATTGCAACAGATAAAGGATGAATTATATACTCTTCCCCTGTCTTACGATATTGTCCTTCATGTTTAGAATAAGCATAATCAATTGCTTTTTCTATTATCTCTATTTCATCTTTATCTAAATAATTTAATTTATCTATTAATTCTTTTCTTAGGTCACTACTTTTAATAACCATAATACCACCTACTTTATTTCTATTTTAAGTATATCATCAACCATTTCTGCAAGAGTTAACCCCTTAGCATTTTTCCACTTAGTGCTAGTTAAATAATTCCATATATCATCATTAGTAATATAAGTAATACCCTTATCCTTTAACTCATCAACCTTAGTAGTCATTGCTATTTCAAGTCTATTTCTTAAATCCTCAAGAGAATTAAAATCCATATTATTTACCTCCATAAAATATAAATGGTTTCATTGTATTTTTATTTTTATCATAATCCATATAAAGAGCAATATTCTTACCATCTCTTCTAAATAATATTGGCTTATCCCCAGTTTTTTCTATTAAGCCTCCATTCTTTACTACATCATACAATGAATCTGGAACTTCAACTACATCTAAGTCAATTACATCTTCAATATCAAGTAACTTATAATTACCACTTTTTATATCCTTTATTGTATAGGCATCATCAAGTGAAAACTTATCCTGTTTAGTTCTTTTTAAATTACTCATACACATAGGTATATTAATACTTTTACCCATGTCATTAATTAAACTTCTTATATAAGTTCCTTTAGAAACATTACATCTAAAAGAAAAATATAGTTTATTATCTCTTTCATAAATATCAATCAACTCTATAGAACGAATATTAACAAGTTTTTTAGGAAGAGTAACAGACTCCCCTTTCCTAGCATATTCATATAGCTTTTTACCATCAACTTTAACTGCTGAATAAATAGGTACTTCTTGTAAATATAAACCTCTATATTTATTTAAAACATTAATAATTACATCTTTATCTATTTCTTTAATATCCACTTTTTTAGTAATAGTACCAGTAACATCATATGTATCAGTAGAGGTCCCAATAAGAGCTTCTGCTACATATTCCTTATAATCACTCTCAAATAAATTACCAACTTTAGTATACTTACCAATTCCTATTATTAAAAGACCAGTAGCAAGAGGATCAAGTGTACCAAAATGTCCCATTTTATTAGTATGAAAAACTTGAGACAAACAGTTTACAACGTCTCTAGAAGTATACCCTTTATCTTTATTCACTAGTAGTATTTTATCCAAAATATCACCTTCTTAATAAATAAATTATATCACTAAAATATCAAAATATATAGAAAAATAATTAGATTTCTCCAATTATTTTGTTAATTTTTTAATATCTTTTTCTTGTCTATCAAATAGTTCTTTAAAATATTCATAGTCATCATCATTAAAATACTTATGTTTATTCATATCTAAAATATATCTTTTTATTTGAGGCTCATTTCTTTTAGCTAAAAACATAGAATGTTCTTCGTTAAAAGAATCAATTTCTTCATTACTCCAATCTCTAGTTAAATCATGAATGACTAGATCTCTTTTATTGATATATTCTAAATACTCTTGTTCCTTCTTATTAAATATCTGATCCTTTAATTTTAATAAATAATCCTTTACCATATTATCATCCCCTTATATTATATTTTTTATTAAATTTATCTATTTGTGAAGATCTACTCTTAATCTTACTAGATCTTTGTTTTTGTATAAGAAGTGTATTTATATACTCGGTCATTATCTTATCACTAAATTCAACTGGATAAACTGTAATTATTTGATTACTATGTTTAATAGTAAGTACCTCAAGAAGTGATGATATACCATTATCATTATAAGAAAATATATAATGATCTACCCCATCATAATGAGGATACTTAATAGATGAAGGAATAATATCCTCTAAATCATTAAACATATTTATTACCTTTCCATAGGAAAATTTAAATTCTTCGCTAAACACATGACGATCCAAAACATGTTCTAAGGCTCTACATCTATTATATTCTATTTGTTGATTAATAAAATATTGTTCTGATACTGTACTAGTATTAACACAATTCTTTTTAAGTAAAAATAAATAAATTCCTCTTAATTTATAAAAATCATTATCTGAATACTCAACCAAATTACCAAAATTAATCTTTTTATAATAATCCATAGCAAGATCGTACTTTTCAAGTTCCATTAATAAATACACGTATGTAACATACATATAATCTTTTTTAATTCTATCATTATCTTCGATATGTTTCAAAAGCTTAACCATTTCTTTTTCAGCCTTATTAATTTTATTCTCACACATAAGTAATTTAACATCATAAAACCTAGCAACATAATCAGTAGAATACTCTTTTAGATAAGAATCCAAACTCTTACGTGCATTCTTATAATCATATTCTAATATCAATTGTCTTATTTTCTTCAATCTTGCAAGATCATTATACATACTATTACCCCTTTAATTGTGCATATTATATCATATTTTTCTATTTTTGTAAAGTTTTATACTTGGAGTTAAACTTATCTATTTGAGATACAACCTTTCTCTTTTTAGTAGAGTGATATTCCATAATTGGTTCAGTTATTATCTCATTAATTACTCTATTAAAATTTTTTTGATCCTCAACAGGAAACATAGATAATATTTCTAAACGATCATTATTAGTTATTACTTTTAATATATTAGTATAAGAACCATCCTGAAGATTTATTCCAATATCTTTAATTCTAAAATAATAAACATCACCATAGATATAATCAAATGTTTTTTCTGCATATAAAAGTGCTAAGTTAATAGTAGAATACAACTTCTCAAAAATTTCATAATCCATATTAAATGAATATTGAAAAGTATCTATATTAATACGAGTGTCAATATTATGTTTTTCATAAATATGACTAAGTGCAATATCATCACTATAATAATATATTTGCATCATTGAATAAGTATTAATATCATACACATCAGAATCTAAACCAAGCTCTTTTTTTAAGTAATTTAAAGTTCTAATACTATTAATAGTAAATCTGGTAGGCTTTGTTTCCAACTCTTTATAATCTATCATATTACAATAATAATATGCTTCATCATATCTTCCTTGCTTTAAAAGGAGTATTACTAAATAATAAATAGTTTCACTCACATTATTAGATTTTTTATCTTGTATCAAGCTTTCTTTAAAAACATCAATTGCCATATCCTTTTTATCTAAATGTCCAAGAAACTTAGCATAAACTGTCAAATATACAAAATGTTTAGAATTTGGATACTTATCTTGATAATCTTTTAAATACTTTTCAGCCTTATCAATATCACCATTAGTAAGTAATTTAGATATAGTTGTCAAATCATGTATATTACTTCGATTAATCCTTTTATTATCACTCATTATATCACTCCGAACGTATCAAATATAATAGCATATTTTATATAAAAAGTAAACAATAAGAAAAATGATACACATATAAACTGCATATCATTTAATTATTAGTTAACAGATAACGTATAAGGTTCAGAACTAGTACCAGATCCTCCGGATATTTTGACATTTGATGAAAGACTTAGAACCGGACGTACGGCATGCTCGATGGCGAGGACGTTGCCACCGTTATTGACTGAGCCACTCGAGAACACATAGAAAGCAAATCCGGAATCGTATGAAGCCTGCGGAAGTAACCATATAAATTCACTTTTATCTAACCAATTATTTGTTGTTTTACAACTTGCTGAACCATTATAATCATATAAGTTGCTTGTACATTCTTTTGATGCGGCATATCCATAATCACTTGCATACATTAGTGCTATCTTTTTAGAAGCATCATTTTGCATTATTGAATTTGTTCCATAATAATAATCACTACCACTACTTTTTCTTTCATATTTCCACATTGTATCAGAATTTATATTATAGGTGTCCCTATATCCTCCAAGATAATATTTTGTTGTTCCTATCATGTTTTTTGCATCACTACTTAAAGTATTATAATAATCATTATTTAAATCTGTATTTAATATAGATGCTGTCCAATCGTTGAAGTATTTACTAGTATCATTACATTTTTCATAATCATTAGTTATACATCCATTCCATTTCTTATCTCCGATAGATTCATCTCTTATTATTTTAATTCTGTTTTCTACATTGCCATCTGTATCTTCGGTAGGTATTATTCCTATTATTCTCCATGTTTCATTATTAAAGGTTACATAATTATTTACGTTTCCTCCACGATATCTATACTCTGTTGCAAATCTACTATCTACTTGTAATGTATCATCTATTTCATGTGTTATTTGTTCTAATCCATCTGTTCCAACTTTAGATTTAGCAAAAGTAAGTGCATAATCTTCTTTAACTGGTGTTTGACCTTTTCCAGATGCTTCCCCATTTATATTAACTCTAAATCTATAACTGTATGATTTTTCATTAAGTTTATTTGTATCTACATCTTTATCAAGCCATGCTCTAAGTCTATAACTAGTTATAACTCTTTCCTTATTATTTGAAAATATTTCTTCTTGTGATTTTAATATATATTGATTTAA
>CAKOJO010000004.1 GCA_934090595.1 uncultured Bacilli bacterium
AAGTTAATACTTGGATTAAACAAAGCAAAAGAAATACTAACTACTATTAGTACTAAGAATATTATTATAGTTATTATTTTTTTATTTCTTCCTTTATTTTTTAAAGGGTTATAAGTATTTTGCCCCCCCATACGAATTATTGTTCGTCATAGTTTTATTGCAGATTTTTTGTGTAGATTTTCGAATTATTTTACCCACTTTTTATCGAATTATTTTACCCGACTTTGTGTTTAATAAAACAATTAATCTACATTCAAAAATCTTCCTCCTTTCTTAGTTTCTTATACATCAATTTTACAACAAAAAAAGCACTTTTTCAAGTACTATTTCTTGTTAGATTCTTCTACTCAATAAACTTGACATCCAAACATTTATTTGTTATATTTATATTGCACGTATCTTTGGGCGTCGGCTTCGCTATTCTTTTTAAGAAAGCGAGGTGATAGTTATGAGTAAAAAAGATTTTTTAATTTTTTCCCTGCTTATAATTATATATTTATTATTATTTTACATCATGAGATAGCTTAATGTGAAAATAATATAAATATGACGTCTCTCTGATATAGGGAAACGTCACAACTCAGAAATCAACAAGAAGTCGACGTTCGAGGAACGTGCTTCTTTATATATAATATACTACTTTTAGTAGTTTTATACAAGTATTTATCGTTATTTATTAGTATTATTCTTCGATAAAGTTTTCTCCTTTATGTGGTTCTGTTCTTAATAAATCATTGTAATCAAATTGTCTTAATACTTCATATAAAACTATTGCAACACAGTTTGAAAGATTAAGACTTCTTACGTCACTTGTCATTGGTATTCTCATACAGTGTTCTAGGTCTTTTTGTAATATTTCTTTTGATATACCTGTACTTTCTTTACCAAATATTAAGTAAATATCTTTATTTACATCTTCTTTATAATTAAAACTACTGTGAGGTTTTTTACCATATCTTGTGAAATAGTAATATATTCCGTTGTTTTTGTTTTTGAAGTCATCAAAGTTTTCATATACTTCATAGTTTAATTTATCTATATAGTTTACTCCACTTCTTCTTATTCTTTTTTCATCTAGTTCAAAACCGAGTGGTTTTATGAGATGTAGTTTAGCTCCGGTTGCTACACATGTTCTCATAATATTTCCAGTATTTTGTGGTATTTCTGGTTCATATAGTACTATATTTATCATATTTCATATCCTTTTAGGAATTGTTCTATTTCATTTATTGTTAGTACTTTATCATCTGATGATAATATATCTATAATTTTACCACTTTTAAATACTAATAGTGTTGGATATTTATTTACTTTTTTTACTAAATCATTACTTTTATATTTGTTATATATTTTAGTAGAATAATCATTCTCATCACTCTTAAATCCAAGATTTAAGTATACTATATCATCATTTAGATTATTACTAGTAATATACTTTTTAAACTTAGATTCAAAACTACGACATGTTTTTTCACTAGTAGTACACATATAGACTACTAAGAAATCTCTTTCTTGTAGAATATTTGATAAATTATCATATTTCACTTCCATAAGAGTATCTGTTATTACTGGATCATTTAATTTATTATTATCATATTGTTTATACCAAGAGAATAAGTATAAACTTATTATAATTGTTGATAAAATTATTAATAATAATACAAAATAGTTTTTAGTTTTTACTTCTTTCATTATAGTTTCACCTCATTTTATATTTTAACATATTAATTATTTATTTTGAAGTGTTTTTAACACTTTTAATGCTTCATTAAATGTTTCTACTTTATATAGTTTTAACTTATAGTTTTTTTCTTTTATTGTTTTATATGCCTCATCATAGTTTTCTTTAGGTACTAGAAATATATCACATTTTTTTCTTTTTGCTCCCTGTACTTTATATTTTACTCCGCCAATTTCTCCGACTATGCCGTCTTTATCAATAGTGCCTGTTCCACATACTTTATTACCTTTAGTTATATCAGTATTATTAAGTTTATTATATATTGATAAAGATAACATTAATCCTCCGGATGGTCCACTTTGTTTACCTGAGAAATCAAATGTTATTTTAGGCACTACTTCATAATTATAATCATTTAAGATATATACTCCCATTCTTTTTTCATTGTCTATTATTTTTATCTTTGTTTTAGTAATTACTTCTTTATTATCTCTTTTTACTTTTATTTTTACTTCATCATTTTCATTTTTAGTACTTATTATTTCTTTTATTTGTGATGCATCACTTATTTTAATATTATCTACTTCGATTATTTTATCTTTTATTTTTAAATCTGTTGTTGCAAACTCATCTATATATATTACATATAATTCACTACTCTTAGTAGTTATTGTTTTATTAGAATTAGTGTATGCTACAAAAACTGCATTATTTATTGATTGATTAAAATACATTTTTTCTCTAAATTCATAATTTTCTTTTGATTCCTCTTTATATGTTACATCTTTTACTTTTTCTTTTTCAAAGCTTGGTATTATATATGATAATAAATATGTAATAACATTACCCTTTAGTTCTGTTACATAAGTTGCATTTATTGATCCTTGTTTCTTTTTTTCATTTGTTACTTTTATATCTTTATCAAGGTTCATTGTTCCTCCCCCGATAGTTATGTAGTAATCTACTGGTATAAGCATTATTGTAATGAATATTACTAATGTTATTATATAGATTATTGTTTTTTTATCAAAAAAGTTTTTAATATTTATTATTATTTTATTTTTCATAGATTATTTTCTCCTTAATATAATTATAACAGGAAAGTGAGGAAAGTATGAAAAAAAAGTTTTATTCTTTAATAGTCATGTTATGTTTATCTTTTGTTATTTTGTTTATATTTATTAATTCTAGTGTAGTAAATGATTCTATATTTTTTAGTTATGAACTATTTATTAAGAATATTTTTCCATCACTATTTCCTATGTTTATTATATCATATATTTTAGTAGAAATTGGTATACCTGAGTTTTTAGGCGGTATTTTTTATAAAGTTTTTAACAAATTATTTTTAGTAAATAGCAATGCTAGTTTTGTCTTTTTTATGAGTATGCTTACTGGTTTTCCTAGTAGTGCTAAGTATATTGATATGTTAATGGATAAGAAGAAAATTAATTCTTATGATGCCTCAAAGATATTAACATTTACTTTCTTTTCTAATCCTTTATTTATTGTAAATACAGTTGGTGTTATGTTTCTTGGTAATATTAATTTAGGTTTTATTATATTAATTTCTCATATTGTAGGTAATGTTTTGGTGGGTATTCTTGTTAGAGGTTATAACAAGTCTAATATAACTGAAGTCATTGATATTAAAAAAAGTATTAAGGATCTTATTAATAAGATTAATACCACTAACTTTTTTAGTGTCTTTTTAAATGGTATAAAAGATGCTATTAATACAATGATTTTAATATTTGGTATTATTGTTACTTTTCAGATAATTATTAGTATTTTACCTTGTAATGTGTTTTTTAAAGGTATTATTGAAATGACTACAGGTTTAAGACTTATATCTTTTTATGATGATTTATACTTAAAAATATTTTTATCTACATTTTTTATAAGTTTTGGTGGTTTTTCTGTCCATACACAGATAATGAATATATTAAATAAAAAAAGAGTAAAATATTTACCCTTTCTATTTGCCAGAATTATTCATGGTGTTATAAGTGCAGTTATTGCGATTGTATTATTTCACTTAATGGATGGACTATTGTAAATCCAAATTTTTTTGTACCATCTACATAACCATATTCAAGTGTTATTGTTAAAGTATTATTTTCTACATCAATTATACTATTTGATCCTTGTGATAAGATTTCACTATTACTAAAGTAAGGTATTTCATAAGTAACATTATTATAAATTATTTTACCATTGTCTATTGCTATACTTCTTTTTGTACCATTAAAATCACATTTTATTGATTTTTTGTCTGATGATACGGCATCACAACTAGTAACTTTATTTTTTACAAGATCCCCTTGTATTCTTGCAATCATTAAATTATCAAAGTCTTTGAACTCTTTTTCCATTTGTTTATCAGTAACATCTGATTTTACTTCCATTATTATATTGAATAGTCCCACAAGTATAATCATAAGGAGTGCAAACGACACTACTACTTCGACTAAAGTTATTCCTTTATTATTTAATTTCATTTGAACCTCCTTATAATGTTAATTGATATGGACTGCCTGTCGTTCCATTTCCACTTGAAATCTTTACATTAGATGAAAGACTTAGGACTGGGCGAATGACATACTCAAAGGTGACATCGTTGTTACCTACATAACTACTTAATGACATAAGGAACACACGACTGGAATTGCCTGAATATTGTGAAAGTAGCCATGTACTTGCTCCTTTATCTAGCCAATTATTTGTTGTTTTGCAATTTATTGAACTACTATAAGAATATAAGTTGCTTGTACATGTTTTTGCTGCTGCGTATCCATAATCACTCGCATACATTATTGCTATTTTTTTATTTGTATCATTTTGCGTTATAGGGTTTGTTCCGTAGTAATAGCCTGCTTTATTAGACCCATTTTTTCTTTCGTATTGCCACATTATATCAGTTGTCATTTCTGAAGAATTGTATCCTCCGAGATAATATTTTGTTGTTCCTATCATGTTTTTAGCATCACTACTTAGTGTATTATAATAATCATTATTTAAATATGTATTAAGTGTTGCAGTTGTCCAGTTATTTGATGAAGTTTCGTTCCATTTCTTATTTCCAATAGATGTATCCTTTATTATTTTAAATCTATTTTCTACATTACCAGATACATCTTCAGTAGGTATTATTCCAATTATTCTCCATACCTCATTATTAAATGTTACATAATTATTTACATTTCCTCCACGATATCTATATTCAGTTGCAAACTTACTATCTACTTGAAGTGTGTTATTAATTGTATGAGTTATTTGTTCTAATCCATTTTGTCCCACATTTTCTTGTGCAAATTCTGTTGCATTCTTTGCATTTATTTCAGGTATATCATCTATTTCATATTTTAATTTAACATTGGCATAACCAGAATTAGTTTTTATAATTAGTCTATATATTTCTTGTTGAGAATCTCTATCATTGTAATCAGGTAAACTTAATATATAGGTTCTTAAATCTGGTAATTTATTTGTATCTTGTTTTAATTCACTTTTTAAACTTGAAATATTATAGTTAGTTAGTATTAATGTAGGATTTATTTTAGTTTTTAGATTTGTACATATATCTTTGTTGGATCCCGCGAGTGAATCACAAGACTTTTCATTACCATTTATATCTTGTCCTATTAAAAGAATATATTTATTTGTACTTAATTCATTATTTGCTTGTTGTTGTAATGTTTCATCTGTTATATATCCTTGGAATAGTTTTCTAAAGTAATGTAATTCGTATTGACTTGATATATCATTATAGTTTTCACTTCTTGCATATTCACCAGATAAAGGCATGAAGTTACTATATAGTACTGTAAATATTACCATCATTACTAGTGTAACTGCTAGAATTTCCGCTAATGCGAACCCTTTATTATTCTTTTTTATTTTCATATAAAATCACCCTTGATTATTAACTAAATATATTATATAATATTTATATAATAATTTCTAGTGTAAATTAAAAGAATATGAGAATAAAGAGGGATTTTATGAGAGAATTTGATTTTTTAAATACTCCGATTGTTGATATTGTTAATGAAATAATCATTGATTCTGTTAAGAGAAATGCGAGTGATATTCATTTTGATCCAATGGAAAATTACTTAAAAATAAGAATAAGAATTGATGGTAGTTTAATTGACTATGCAATAATTGAGAACAAATATAAAAGAAACTTAGTAACTAGGGTTAAGCTACTTGCAGGAATGAATATTACTGAATCTCGTTTACCACAAGATGGTGCGATTAAGACTACTCTTGAAGGAATGGATTTGGATATGCGTGTTTCTGCTCTTCCTACTTCTTTTGGTGAAAAGATTGTAATAAGAATTCTTGATTATTCAATGAGTTTGAAAGGTCTTGAGACTCTTGGTTTTACTGATGAAAATTACAAACTTATTTTAAAGATGATTGCTAATCCAAATGGTATTATTTTAGTTACTGGTGCAACTGGTTCTGGTAAAAGTACTACTGTGTACTCTATTCTACAAAGACTTAATCGTGAAGAAACTAATATAATTACTGTTGAAGACCCAGTAGAAATGAATATTGAAGGTATTAATCAAGTACAAGTTAATCCTGAAATAGGACTTGATTTTGCTAGTGTTCTTCGTTCTATATTAAGACAAGATCCGAATATAGTACTAATCGGGGAAATAAGAGATAGTGAGACTGCTAAAATAGCGGTTCGTGCTTCAATTACTGGACACTTAGTATTATCTACTCTACATACTAATAACTCTTTGACTACTATTGAAAGACTTATTGATATGGATGTTGAAAGATATTTGCTTGCTAGTTCTTTAAAGGGAATTATTTCGCAAACTCTTGCTAAGAGATTATGTAAAAAGTGTGCAAAAAAAAGGCCTACTACTGAGGCTGAAAAGAAAATATTTAAGAAATCACTTGGTCTTGATGTTAATGAAGTTTATGAACCTGGTAAATGTGAAGAATGCCATAATGGTTATAAGGGAAGAATTGCTTTACAGGAAGTACTTCTTATTAATGAAGAAATAAGAGATGCAATTAATAAAGATGAGGATAGACATGCTCTTAGAAAGCTTATTTATCAAAAAGGTGTTAAGACTCTTCTTCAAGATGGACTTATAAAGGTTATGAATGGTATTACTACTTTTGAAGAAGTATTTAAGTTGGTTGATTTAGATGATGATGTTGATGATGTATTTAGTGCTAAGGCTAATGAACTTAATACTATAGTGAATGATGCTCCAGAAAATATTGGTATGAATATTATGGATGATAAATTAAATGATGAAGTTATCAATAAAAGTATTGATGAGGCTGTAAAGACTAATAATATTATTAGTATACCTAGTGGTAATACCAATATTAATGTTTCACAAGATGTAGAACCTATTAATGATAATGTTGTTAATAGTAATATCTTTAATACTTTAAGAGTTGATAGCATGGATACTAATCCTACAACTTTAGACAAAGTTAATGTTGTGGATAGTTCTACAAATACTAGTGTTTTAAATAATAATGAAGCATTTAAAATAGATAATTCTTCAAATGGTGATTCTAATGCTAATAATTTAGATAGTGTATCTTTTGATAATAATATTAATACTTCTGATATTGATAAAAATATAAACACTAATAGTGTTAATAGTAATGATAATACTAGTAGTAATATAGGTTACAATAATTCTAGTGTTAGTACTAATGAGAATACTAGTAATAATATAAGTTACAATAATTCTAGTGTTAGTACTAATGTGAATACTAGTAATAATATAAGTTACAATAATTCTAGTGTTAGTGCTAATGATATAAGTAGTTCTTCAGAAAGTACAAAAAGATCATCTACTTATACAGATGAACTTATTAATTTAATTAATCAAGATAAAGACATTAATTAGGTGTCTTTTTTAATTTACAAATTTATCTAAATTATCAGGTACTTTATCATTCATGATTGTATTAATGATTTTGTCTTCTTTTTCTTTTGAAACTTCTTTTCCTGTTAATGTACTTATTTCTTTTATAACGTCTCTTAGTGCATCTTCATTTTTCATGTTATTGTTTTGTAATTTTTCCGCTAATGAAAGAATTGTATTCTTATCTACATTAGTCTTTTTTTCTACTTTTTTAAAGAAATTATCACTTAATTTCAAAAATAAAACCCCCTACTAATATAATTTATGTAGAGGGTATTTTTTTGATACTAATTCTTATATGTTTTAGCTAATGCTTTTGCATGTTTTAATTGTGTTTCTAGATTTGGGTATGCATACATTATTTCATCTTTTATTTTTGAACCAATTGTATATTCATCACTATTCATTTCATTTATCATTTCTTTTTGTTCTTTTAGATATTTTTTAATACTTATTTCATCACTTTCTACAGCATACATTTCTTCATACATCATTGGTAGTACTTCTTTTTCTAAACCTATATCTTCTTTTTTACCTAGACTATGATATATTATTAAGGCATGTACATATTCATGTATATTTATTAAGAGTGTTTTTTCATCTATTATCTCTGGAACGCACACTTTAAAATCTGTTATAACTTCATTTTCTACTTTGTAGAAACATCCAATAAAATCTCTTGCTTCTTCGTTATAATAATCTATATTTGTTGTTTTATTACTTATTGCTATAAAGCTTTTATTTTCATACAAGTTGTGTCTTGTTATGAAATCAATAAATTTATCAAAGTATGTCATTTTTATTTTTAAATTGGATTTGTATTGGTGTTCCTTCAAAGTCAAAGTTTTCTCTTATTTTATTTTCTATGTAGCGTTCATATGAGAAATGTACCAGTCCTTTATCATTTACATTGAATGTAAATTTAGGTGGTTTAGTTCCTGTTTGATAAACATAATATATTTTTAGTCTTTTTCCTTTGTATGATGGTGCTGGGTTTAGTTGATATGCTTCTTGAATAATGTTGTTTAAAGTACTTGTTTTTATTTCTTTTATTATGTTTTGTTTTACTTTTTTTACTTCAGGCATTAGAGTATGTATTCTTTTTTTAGTTAATGCGGATAGGAATACTATTGGTGCATATGGAATGAATTTGAATTCTTCACGTAGTTCTTTGGTAAAGTTTTTTATGTCTTTATCTTTTTCTTCTACTGTGTCCCATTTATTTACAACGATTATTATTCCCTTTCCTTTTTCTATGGCATATCCTGCGATGTGTTTATCGTGTTCTATGATGCCTTCTTCTCTATTTATAACAAGTAGACAGATGTCAGCACGATCTATTGCACGCATACTTCTAAGAAGACTATATTTTTCTATTGATTCAAATACTTTTCCTTTTTTTCTCATTCCTGCGGTGTCTATTAAGATGTAGTCTTCTTTATCGTATTTAAAGTCTATATCTATTGCATCTCTTGTTGTTCCTGCGACATTACTTACTATTACTCTTTCTTCATTTAATAAAGCATTTACTAGACTACTTTTCCCAACGTTTGGTCTTCCTATAACACAGATTTTAGTAATATCTGTTTCTTCTTTTTCTTTTTGTTTAAAGTCTATTACTATTTCATCTAAAAGATCGGCGATTCCTTTGTTGTGTTCACCACTTATTTCTATGTATTTATCAAAACCAAGCTCATAGAAATCATATAGATGTTTTTCTGCTTCTTTGTTGTCTACTTTATTTATAGCAACGATTACTTCTTTACCTGATTTTCTAAGTAAGTCTCTTACTTCAAGATCATTTGCTGTTAATCCTTCTTTAGCGTCTACTACAAATATTATTTTTTCTGCTTCGATTACTCCAATCTCTACTTGAACTTTTATTTCATCATTAAATAGTTCTTTTGAAACATCTATTCCTCCGGTGTCTATTAGATTGAAGTTGTATCCACGATAGTTTACTTCTCCATAGATTCTGTCTCTTGTGACTCCTGGTGTGTCTTCGATTATTGATATTTTTTTACCTACTAATTTATTAAATAGTGTGGACTTACCAACGTTTGGTCTTCCTACTATACATACTGTTGGTATCATTGTATCACCCCTTTGACTGGTTAAGATTATACCAAAAAATTAAGAAAAAATCTAGTTTATATTGGTTTTTTGTGGTTATTTTGAGAAAATATTCGTTATTTTAGCGGTTTTATATACTATTTGGTTGTTTTTGGTTACTGCATATGTTTTTCCTATTGCTTTACCTCCGATTGTTAAAGCAGATATTGTACTTGTTATTAAAACTGTTGTAATTATTGGGTTTATGTTTAGCATATTAGATAGTTTTATGGCTATTGAAAGTCCACAGCTACCACTTACTACTCCACATATATCTCCGATTACATCGTTACAGAATGATGATACTTTTTCTTTATTTTTTATAAAGTTGATTGCAGTTTTTGAACCCATTACTTTTTGTGATGCCATGCTGTGAAATGATTTATCATCACTTGTTGATACTGCTACTCCGATTATATCAAAGATTATCCCTAGTAATATGAATATTAGTACTAAAATAATGCTTATGATGATAAATACATTAGGTATTATAAGTTCTGATATTAAAGATAGCAATAATGATATAGTAAAAGCAATTGATGTTATTATTAGTATCCACTTTTTATCTACTTTTTGTTTTTGTTTCATTTAATCTCTTCCTTTTTTATTAATTAATTTGAGTATAACATAATTAAAAAGAAAAAGTAACCCTAATGGATTACTTTTCTGCCTAAGGAATCTCGTACTTAACATACGATTAGAACATTGTGTACGAAACACTTGGTTCGATGAGCCTTAAAGGTCTTCTGGTAGTATTATACCATTTTTTTATGGATTTGCAATAGTTTCTTGATTTGTTTTTGAGTTTTTACAATTTTCTTCGACTTTTCTTAAGCTTGGATTATTACCAAATGATTTAAACGGAAACTTTGAAGTATAGATTTTGTTATATTGAGCAATTCTTTTTGATAGATTCTCATTAGGCAAATTATATTTTTTCCATACTAAGTTTGCAACGTAATCGGCCATTTGAATATCACGATTATCTTTTGAATCCAAATATTTAACTTCTACATCTAAGTTTATAAAATCAAATTCCCATTGAAGAAATGTTTCTAAATCTTTCAATGCTTTTACTGAAACATTTCTGTTATCTAATCTCAACTCAATATGATCAGTTTGCATGATAGAAATGTTGCATTTGAATAAGTAATTCAACAATGTTTTTACAAAAAAATTATATGCAACATTTTCGGATGCATTAAACTTTTTTAAATTTTCTTTGTCAATTACTATTGCTATTGGCACTACACTTTCCAACGAATATAGTTCATTTAAGAATAATGCCTGTTGTCTATCAGTAATTCGATGTGATTTTAATTCTACTTTCTTATCAATAGGTATATTTTTTATTTGTTTCACTACCCTTTCTGTTTTTTTATGAGATGAAATAACTTTGTGTAACTCTTTAGTAATGAATCCTCCGATTACAAAGTATCTTTCATTTTTTAGATGCATTGCTCCTGATTCATCTAACACAATATATGTCTTCAAATCTATCATCTCCTAACTGAATTAGTTTTTATTATAACACATATTTTGTTGCTATGAAATTTCTTATCTAATACTTTTACTTTCGAACAAAAAAAGACCCAAAGGTCTTAAAGAATGGCTATGTCATAGTTAACTTTACGTCTTAGGTCAAGTTGGATTTCCCTATTTCTTACTTACCGTTACCAGTGTAGCAGTTCCCTTTTAAAAGAAATAGTAGTATGTCACCATATCTACGACTTGATTACCACTTAGTACGCACTGCAATCCTATGAGATGTCACTCTAGGGGTTTTCCCCGACAATAATTATTATTACTATGCTCTTTTGCAATTATAGTTTCATACGGTTACCAAATTATTTATCACTGGCCATGTAACAAAAAACTTATCCATAATCCCAAATAATCACTCAAGCCAAGCTACTCTATTCATAACTTTCGCCACATAATAGGTTCTTACTTATTTCGTAAAAAGTCCGTCAAGCTTATCTGTATAGGCTCCTCACAAGAATAAGTCTCCGCGAATAAATGGGTCGGTTGCTATATGCCATTATAGTCGCCCATAAATTCTTAACCCTCAGCATCCACCCCAAACTGGGCGTATGAAGCAAACACCAAGGACTTCATCGATGTGCTCTTTAGTGGATTTTTAGCCCCACCTTCGTAATAAATTATTGACTAGAATAATGTGCCATTTATTTGATTAAATATATCATGTTTTAAAAAGAAAATCAAGTTTTATGATTGTATAAATTTATATATTTTTTCAATTGTTTCTAAATTGTTGCCTAGATTGTCAATTTGTAATTTTTTTTCAAGTGTTTTATCATTTGTAACTTGTTTCACAGATACGTACTGATTATCATTATTTAAATAAACGTATTTTTGTGACGAGCCATCATAATATATAATTGACTGTATATCTTTTAAATTAAATTTACTTATACCTGGTTCTTCACTTTCATCTAATGAAATGAATGGATATCTTTTGTCTGAGTATTCGATATAAAAATTACCATCACTTTTTTTGAATATCATATCAAAAATATCACCCTCCATGTCAACAACATCAGTTGTTAATAGTTCCATATCAGCTTTGTTTGATTTATATGATTTTAATTTATACAATTTATTATCATTTGTTAAAATATGACTACCATCTGTTGATACTTTTTTTACTGAATCCATTATTTTTATAAAAGAATCATCTGTAGTACTAGCATAATATAATTCATCATTTTTTGTAATATATCCACTTACAAAATCATCATTAAATATAAGTTTTGCATTTTCTGCAACTTTTGTAAATTCTTTATATTCTTTTTGATAAGCGCAATATTTAGGTATAATGCTTTTTACATACACATTATCGTCTGAATCAATATAGCTAGCACAAAAGCCGTTATTAGTAGTAAAAGTTTTAACATTTGATGCTATTTTTTCGAATTTTCTATTAGCTCCACCTTCTAATTTTAATCCTGAATAATATAATTCCTTATTGTTATTCAAGTAGTATAATGCAGTAGTATTACTAAACATTTTAACATTTGATGCTATTTTTTCTACATTTTTTAATTCTTTTCTATCTCCGATTCCAAAATTCCCATATGAATTATCTCCTATTGCATACAGATTACCAGCATTTGTCAATGCCACAACATCTCCATATGAAGCATTAACTGCTTTTACAATTTCTTTACTTTTTGTTATGTCTACCTCATTGTTTTTATTAGTCTTAATAGAACATCCTGACACAACTACAGTTGCCAAAGCAACACAAACAAGTAACTTTATTTTTATCTTTTTCATAATTATTCCTCCTACTAAATGCTACCATAATAATTGTTATAAGTCAAATCAAAATTGAGCATTAAATAGGAATGCTAAAGTTGTTATGTGTTTTTTCTATAAGTCATGAGTTGATCTGGTAATAAAAATATATTATTATTGCTATAAACTACGTCTAGGACTCCTACTTTTAGATAGTCTGATACATCATCTAAAGTATCCCCTTCTTTTGTTATGTATATCTTTATATCTTTTTTTGGTATTAAAAGAGTTTGTCCTACATAGATATATTCATTTTTTTCTAATCCATTTATTGCTTCGATTATATCGGTTGTAGTATTGGCATTTTTAGCAATGCTATATAATGTATCTTTATTTGTTACTACATATCTATCGTATATATTATAGGTAGTTGTAGGAATGTCTAATACTTGTCCTTTTAATATGTTGTATGGTTCTTTTAAATTGTTAGTTCTTATTATTTCTATTGGGGGTATACCATATAAGTTTGATATAGAAAATATGGTATCATTTTCTTTTACTGTGTATTCTTCCATATTTTACGTCACCTCAGTTAATTGTATGAAAAAAAGAGTTTTATTTTACTCTTTGTCTTCTTTTTTTTCATCTTTTTGAGATTTATCTTCTTTTTCATCAGGTATATCAGGAATATCTATCACTAGTCCTAATTCTTCGGTTAATCTTTTTAATTCATCATCAATACTTCTTATTTTAGTATTTTCATCTCTTAACGGCATGGCTCCTCCTTATGATTTTTTGTATACGGCATATCTATTGGTACTATTGAATGATAACTCGTCATATTTTAATATTTCTCTTAAGTATCCATCATATAGATATAGTTTATTGTCTTTTACAAAGTATATATCTTCGTTATTCATTACGATGTTTGATGCCTCACTTTTAAATAAGACTTGTGTTACACCAAATGTAGAATTATACTTATGAAATGTATTATTCTTAAGGTAATAGTAATTATTATTTACTTTGTTTATATATTGATAATCAGATATTATATCAGTATAATCTTGTTCATATTTTATTTCTGTTTTTCTAAATTCATACATATTTATAGATTTGAACTCATTGTTTTGATATGTTAGTCCTCCATCATTAGTATTACCTACTTCTTCAACTTTTCTTTTTTTAGGATCTATTTTATATTGAATTAGATTGTCTTTGTCTGTTAGATATATCTTTCCATCGACTACTCCATTTATGTATGAATCTGTTGATATTTTATTCTTTAATTTAATTGTTTTCTTTTTATCATTTTTCATGTTGTAAACATATATTTCTTTAAAATCATGTTTATCATCATAGTTTGGTATTACATAGTATTTATCTACTTGAACTCCAAGTGTGTTTAGGTATGTGTCATTGTTAAATGTATTTATTTTACTTAGATCTTTATTAGTTATTTTAAAGAATCCATTGTATTTATATAAGTAGATGTATGTATTATCACTTATATTATCTTGATAGACTTCGACTTGGTCTATTGTTTTTACTTTTGAATCTTTTACATTCCATGAAGGGTTATTGTATCCTAGTTGCTTTAATTCTTTTACGAATGATTTAATGTGTTTAGATGATTCGTAGTAGGATTTTAGTGTAGAGTTTTCTAGACAGATTATATCAGTGTTTTCTAGTGGTGTATAGATACATTTTATATCTTCAGTATCATAATAGTATATTTTATCTATTACTTTTTTCTTTTTATGATATAGGTTTTCTGTGTCTAGTACAAAGTAATTGTCATCAATATTTATTTCAAAGTTATATCTATCATCTTTATATATTTCATGTATTTTATATTTTTGGTCGTTATAATTTAATTCATAGTTTATATCATGTTCTTTTTTAAATATGTTTGCTATTAATTGTAATAATAGTATTACTATGAATAATAATATAATTCTTTTTACTACTTTTTTCATTTTAACTCCTTAATCATTTATAACACTTAGTCTTATTATTTCATCCATGTTATCGTCTTTTGCACATATATTTTTTTTGATTTCTTTACATTTTTCACATTTATATATTATTTTGTATGTATCTTTATGTTTTTCTACTCCGATTGGTTTTAAGAATCCTTGACAGGTGCATTTTCTGTCTCCAGGGTTGTTGTCTATGTGAACTGAGTATAAACAATTAGGACAATGGTCTCTCGCAGTGTATCCTAGTGGTTTAACTATGGTATTACAATTTTTGCAAATAAATTCTTCATCAATCATTTTGAATCTTTTATCGTCCATGTTATCACTCCTTGATATAATTTTATCACTTAATTATTAGTAAGTAAATAAAAAGAGCATTTAAGCTCTTTGATCTATATAAACGCTAAAGGGCTAGCGATTAGCGTTCTCCCTTTATAATATATTTTATGTATTTAGTTTTTAGGTGTTACATGTTTAGTATATGCAGTTTTATTTAGTTTTATTCTTATTTAATTTATATTATTTACTTAGTGTTTTTATTTATTTTTAAATGATTATTAGTTTTTTATTTTTTGAAATTGTTACATGTTGTGATTATGTAACAAGCATATCTTGTTAATTTTAATTTTTTGTATTGTAGTTTATACGATCATTTTGCGTTGTACCGCAAAATGATTATCTATATCATGTTTGCTTTCTTAACATGCAATGCTTTATAAAATTATTTCATTCTGAATAATGTTCTTCAATTAGTTTTATTATATTAATCAAGATTTTTTGTCTCAAATTTTTTATTTTCTTTTTCTATTTCTTTTAAACTTTTGTATGGTGTTGGTAAGTCTTCAGGCATTGTTCCTCCTAATCTTTTAATGCTATTTCTTATTTCTTTTCCTACTTTATAATGAACATAGTTTGCTTTATATTCATTATCTACACTATCTCTTTTTAATTTAGCATCAGTTTGAGCAATTCTAAATATGTTATCTGCGAGTTCTTCACCACCCATATTATCTAGTATATTTTCTCTATATCTGAGCTTTTTTCTTTTAAAAATATCATCTGCTGTTTCTCCATTATAAAGTCCTTTATATCCAGCATTATGAAACCTAGCTAAATCTTTTACTCCACTTTTAACTGCTGTTTTATTCAAATTATAATTACCACTTTTTACTTGATTTCTCCGATATAATCTTTTTTCATCTTCACTAAGTTTATTGTATTCTTTATCAGAAAGCTCTTGTTTTCTTGTTTGTATTGCAAAATAGGTTTGTCCTAGAGCAACCATTTTCTTCTTAGGATTTGCATTTTGAACTATTAAATAGCATATATATATATATCTAGATGGTCTATAGTCCTTAATAAATTCCTCTTTACCTTTACCCGTTTTTATTGGCTTCCTGACTTCAGGAAGCCAATAAGAATCATCATTATTACTATTTTGATAAGATATAACTGCTTTTTGAATTACATTATCAAAATTTTCCCACTTACTATATTGTAGTATTAGCATTAATTCCCTAGCATGCCAATATTCATTACCATTATCATCAATATGTTTAATGTCTTCGAAAACTTTTTCTGTATATTCTTTTATTTCATTCATTTTATCATCTTCCTTTCTATCTGCAACAAGTCTTAATTTTTAACTTGTTGTTTCTAATTTTAAATGTAATACTTCCATCTTGATCTATTCTATATATCTTAGATTTTTCTAAATTATTTAATTCAGTGATTTTGACATAATATTGAAACTTGTCATCATCAAACCAAATAATTTCACAAAAATGACTCCAACTTAATTTGGCAGACAGCGTCTGCCATTTTTGAGATACTTTATAAAATTGTCTCATATTTCTTAAGTTTCTTTGACTATATCCTGAACCCAATTCTTTAGTTAATCTTAATGAATACTCTTTAATAATGCTTTCTCCATATTTGTTTCCTGCATCTAATAATAATTTTCCAACATTATAGTAAGCATTTAAATTACTTTTATTAATTGAATAATTTTTTATTGTTCTGTTTACTTCATTGTTTACTAGCACATTCTTTATTTCATTATAATAATTCATATTTTACTCCTTTCTATCTGCAACAAGTCTTAATTTTTAACTTGTTGTTTTTAATCTTAAATGTAATACTTCCATCTTGATCTGTTCTATATATCTTAGATTTTTCTAAATTATTTAATGTTTCTTTGTTTGGATGATTATATCTATTATTTTTACCTACTGATATTATTGAATACAAATAAATTGATATATGTTTATGTTCTTATATGTTTCTTATGTAAAAATAATTCTACTATTTGATGATTATAAAATTAAATTGATTAGTTATTTAAATTAAAATATTATTAACTATCGTATCATATAAGTTCATATTCTCTAGCAATTATCCTATCATCAGAACAATATCTAATTACATACTCATTATCTTGTTTGCAAATGATAATACCTACTGTTTCATTTTCTTCTAGTGTTTTTATATTTTTATTGATGTAATTCATGTAAGTCATAATTTGACCTGTATGTTCTTTTTTTAGTTCTGTTACTTTTAATTCTACTACTACATAACACTTATACCTAATATTATATAGAAGCAAATCTATATAATTATATCTATCATCTAATTTAATTTTATATTCATTATCAATAAAAGTGAAGCCATTACCTAATTCTTTTAAAAATGCTGGTATATCCTCAAGTATTAACTTTTGTAGTATTTTTTCAGATATAATTTCTTTTTTATCATTATTTCTAATATGAATTGGATTTTTAACAAAGTCTATTATTTTTATTTCATTTCTACTTTTTAATTTATTTCTTACATCTATGGGTAATCTTTCATATTCATTAGACTTTATTCTATTTCTTAATTCTCTGACATCTAAATTATAAATTTCACATTGATTTACATAATATACTATTTTATTTACGTCATCAAAAGATAACATTTCATACCAATGGCTCCATGTTAATTTTCCCGACAATGTCGGGACTTTTTCTATTATTATATAAAATTGTTTGATTTTATATAATAATGACGTTGAATATTTCTTACCGAATTTAATTGTTAGTCTTTTAGAATAATTTTTTATTACATTCTTCCCATATTTGGTATCTACACCGTTAAGTAGACTTCCAACTTCTAAATATGTTTTTATCTTTTCTTTTGTTTTGGAATAATCTTTTACATTTTGATATACTTCGTGATTTAATATTTTATTTTCAATTTGTAGGTATGTCTTATCTATTTCATTCATTTTATCATCTTCCTTTCTATCTGCAACAAGTCTTAATTTTCAACTTGTTGTTTCTAATTTTAAATGTAATACTCCCATCTTGATCTGTTCTATATATCTTAGATTTTTCTAAATTATTTAATGTTTCTTTATTTGGATGATTATACCTATTATTTTTACCTACTGATATTATTGAATTTTTTGGATTTATTTTATCTATAAAGTATTTACTACTACTGGTGTTTGAACCATGGTGTCCTACTTTTAAAGCATCTATATTTTTTATATTGTATTTATCTAATATATCCTTTTCTCTTTCTTGTGATGCATCTGCCATGAATAAAAACTTTTTATTGTTATAATTTAGATAGATAACACTACTGTTGTCGTTTTCATTATTGTATATTTTAGTATTTAAAAATTCTAACTTATAGTTACCCATGTCTATATTTTTTATACATTTATAATATTTAATACTTTTCTTATTTAATATTTTTATTAGTTCTTGTTCTAACTCATTATATGGACCACAGTTAAATATAACTTTTTTTATTTTGAAGTTTTCTACTAAATAAATTGATTCTTTCATATGGTCTTGATCACCATGAGTTAGTATTAAATAGTCAACTCTTTTTATGCCAATTGATTTCATATATGGCAATATTTTATTTTTAGCTATTTGATATTTATATTCTTTATTTGAATAATTTATATTTCCTCCGGTATCTATTAAAATTGTTTTATTATTTATAGTAATTAAGGTACTATCTCCTTGATCTACATCTATAAATGTAATTTGATTACTACTTACAGTTCTTAAACTAAGAAGTATTATAAACATTATAATTATTATATTAAACTTATTGCTATTCTTTTGCATTTTTCTGAAGTTTATTGTTATTAGTATATAGTAAATTATTATGAGTGGTATTGATAGTTTTTTAATTATTATGTTTGATATGTTTATATTACTTACTAATAATGATAGATTTTCATTTATATCTATTAAGATTTTTAATATATTATCAAATGGTGGAAAAATGTATGTTATTAAAGTAAATGGTAATAAAACAAATGATACGTATGGTACAAAAAAAAGGTTGCATACTACTGATAAAGCATTTATTTGGTAAAAACTATTAACTAAGATTGGTAGCGACACCAGAGTGGATATGTATGATATGATTAGTGTCTTCTTAAGGTATGTTTTTTTATTATTTATTAGTTTGTTATATGTTATTAAATAGTAAGTTATTAAAATTGAGAATTGTAGTCCAATATTTAGTATGTTTTTAGGATTATTTAATGTTATTATGAAGAGTGTTAATATTAATAGGTTTTTGTTTTTTATATTTAGTTTTAATAGTTTATTTATAATTATTAGGATTGTAAATATCGATGCTCTTAGTACTGACATGGAAAAGTTTGTTAAAAACATATAGTATATTAGAAATAGTATTGTTATTATACTTATTTTATTTTCTTTTAGTTTTAATTTTTTTAATATAGTATATAGTATAGTTAGTAGAATGTTTATATGTGTTCCTGATATAGCAAATAAATGACTTATACCACTTTTTCTATATGATGTTATTACATCTTCTTCTAAGTAAGAATTATTTCCTAGAATTAGACTGTTTATATAGGGTTTTGATTTTGGTATCTTTTCTTGTCTTTTTATTATTTTATTTTTTATTTTGTAGAAGATATTTTTGTTTTTAGTATTTATTTTTATATTAGTTATTTCTATTACTTTATATATTTTTTGATTATTTAGATATTTTTTATAGTTAAATGTATTATCTAGTGTTTTTTGTTTTATTTCTTTTTCTTGTGCTGTTATAGTTATTATATCTCCAAGATCGTATTTATCATATTCTTTATCTATTTTATCTTTATCTATGTAGAGGTATGCTAATATTTTTTCTTGTCCTTTTAAGATTAGTTTTATTCCATAGTCTTTTTTTGTTTTTTCTAGTATTTTGAATGATTCATTTTTTATTTCTTTGTATGTAGATTCTTTTGTTATGTTTATTGATATTAGAAATATGATTATTGTTATTATTAGAAGTATATAATACGTAAAATCTTTTTGTAATAGTTTCATGTTGTTATATTATCCTTTATTTTGTTATATAGTGATTCTCCAATTCCTGATACTTCCATTATTTGTTCTTTGGTTTTAAATGGTGATTTAGTTCTGTATTCAATTATTTTTTGAGCTTTTTTCTCACCAATTCCTTTTAGAGTTGTTAATTCTTCAAGAGATGCAGTGTTTATGTTTATAATTGATGATGTTTTAGTTTCTTCTTTTTTAGATTCTTGTGTTTTTGTAGTGGTTGTTTTATTTTCTTTTTTATCTTGAGTAATACAAGAATCGTTTTTAATATTATTTTGTTCTTTGATGCAATTTTCTTCTTTTAGTTGTTCAGTTTCTTTTGTTTTAATAAAGTTTTTTACTTCTTGTTTACTGTAGATTATTATTACCATTTCATCTTTTAGTTGCATGCTTAAATTATTTACTGAAGTGTCTGCTTCGTTTGTTAATCCTCCGGATATTGAGATTGCATCTATTACTCTTTTGTCTTTTGATATTTTGTATACTCCTGGTTTTTTTACCTCTCCACGAATATCAATGTATATGTATTCTTGATCTTGTTCTTGATGGTTTTCTAATGAAATATCGTTTGCTGGTTCTTCTTTTATACTATTTTTAAAGTAATAGTATTGTAATGTGTTTGTTAGTATTATTAGTACTAATGACAGTGTTATGATAATTATTGTTTTATTATCATAAAAAAAATCTTTTAATCTTTCCATAAATTCCTCCTTATGTGTTCATATATATAGAATTATGAAAAATTAAAAGTTCCTTTGTTTTTATTAAAATTTTACACTTTGTTTACACTTCTTTTAGTTTCTATTGCAACTTTTTGAACTATTGTAAGTGCTGCGATTATGGATATACATATACTTCCTCCGTAGCTTAAGAATGGTAGTGTTACCCCGGTCATTGGAATAATTCCTAGGACTCCGCCCAAGTTTACTGCGATATGAATAAATATATAAAATGCTATTGTATAACACATTAGTGTATATGATTCTTTGGTTGATTTTTTACCTATAACCACTATTCTGACGATTAATAGTAAGTAAAGGATGAATAGTCCTACTGCTCCGACTAGTCCTAATTCTTCAACAAATATTGCAAATATAAAATCAGTGTATGGTTCTGGTAAGTATAGGTATTTTTGGGTACTGTTACCTAGGCCTTTTCCAAATAGTCCTCCCCCATTCATAGCAATGAATCCATTGCATAATTGGTTCCCGTCTGTTAAGTATCTATCACATGGAGCATTGAAATTAAATCTTGCAATTTTGTCTCCGAGTACTTTGTCTCCCGCAAATGTTATTAAAAGAATACCAAATACTAATAAGACTAATCCTTTTTTAAAAATATCTACTTTTATTTTTTTTGAAGCGTTTGAGAAAAAGAACATAAATATTACAATTGATGCATAGATGACTGCGGTTCCCCAGTCTTTTTGAGCAATTATTAGTATTGTTATTATCATACCTAATATTAATGGTGTTATCATTCTTATTTTGTTGTCTTGATATTTTTTATTTTTTTCATAGTATAGTGCAAATAAAGGAATGCTTGTTATTTTTACGAATTCACTTGGTTGAATACCTAATCCTTTATACCCAATCCAGTTTGTAGCACCGTTTGTTACTGTTCCCCAGACTACTAAGCAAAATATTAGTCCTGTAAATATTAATGTTAAGAATAATGACCATTTATAGTATTTTTTAAATGGCACCATTAAGAGTATCATAGCACCAAATAACCCTGCGATCATGAATATTATTTCTCTTATGAAGTATCTCCATGGTGTTGTTTCATTTACCATGAATGCCGTTACGTTTGATGCAGAATATATCATTATTAATCCTACTGAAAATAGTATTATTGTTAAAATTAATAGTTGTTTATCAATTTTTTTTATCATATATTATTACCTCATTATAATAATAACATCATAGTATTATTTTTGCAAATATTTTATGAAATTGGTTTTTTATAATAACACAAATGACTTATGTATAATAAACTATATTAGATAGTTAAAGGAGGATGCTTATGTATTATTACGGTAATTCCTATGGATATGGGAATACAGGAAGTTGCTGCAGTCAAATGCCAACTTGTGGAAACTATGGATATAACACAGGTTACGGAAGTAATTATGCAATTATCTTAGTTCTATTTATTTTATTAATAATTATACTTGGCGCTAGAGCATGGAATTAATATAAAATTAGGAAGTAGTTTACTATTTCCTTTTTTTGTGCTATAATGTAGGTACTTTTGAGGTGGTAGTATGTTAAAAAATAAAGATATAGTTGATGAAAAGAATAAAATACTTAGAAGTGTTAGTAAGGAAGTTAGTTTTCCTCTTAGTGATGAGGATAGAAAAAATATTGATCTTATGATTGAGTATCTTACTAATAGTCAAATTGATAAGCTTGCTAAAAAGTATAATTTAAGACCTGGTATGGGTATGGCTGCGATTCAACTTGGTATTGATAAAAGATATTTTGTAGTGGTTCATGAACAAGATACAAAAGAAACTTTTAAGACTTATATTATTATTAACCCTAAGATTATTAGTTCTTCAGAGGAAATGATATATGTTGAAGAAGGAGAAGGATGTTTATCTGTTAATCGTGAAGTTAATGGAATTATACCAAGGCATGCAAGGGTTACTGTAACTGGATATGATATGGATGGTAATGAGATAAAAGTTAGAGCAAGAGAAGAATTAGCTATTGCTTTTCAACATGAAATAGATCATTTGAATGGTATACTTTTTATAGATCGTATTGATCCAAAGAATCCTTATAAGGATGCTGATAAATATAGAGCAATTTAATTATTGCTTTTTTTTGTATAAAAAAAATTCGTTTTTTAAAACTTTATTTTTTATTATCTAAGTCTTTTAATAAATCATCAACACTGTCATAACTCTTAGTTTTTGTTTTTCCATTTAGAATATCTTCGCCTTCTTTTAATGCTTTTTTTAATTCACGAGATGGTCTTGAGTTTTTAACTTCAAAAGGAATTCCTCCTTCATTTATTGCCTTTCTCAAAAACATATTGATAGCGGTACTCATATTTAATCCAAGACTGTTAAATAAAGTATCTGCTTGTTCTTTTACATCTTTATCTACATTCACATTAATTGTTGTTTTCATAGTATTCACCTCTTTTTTCTTTCTATATTAGTTGTAATACATTTCATTTATAATGTCAATGCTTTTTTATTTTATAAAAAAAATAAAGAACTAGTCTTTATTTAAAGTTGATACATTTATAATATCATATTTTTGAGTAGTATTATCTTCATATGTTATTTCATAATATCTTTTATTATTTTCTTCATCATTTGTATACTTAGTATCTTTAATCTTTTTATCTGATACTTTTTCTAACTTAGTATTTTCTTTATTTACTTGATATAGATAGTTATCAGTACCTACTGCGTATACTCTATCCATTTCTTCATTTTTAATAGTAGCAAATCCATCTTTTATGGTTACTGATTTATTATTATATTTTAATTCAGTGCTTTCTTCGATTGTATAATAATCTTGATCACTATTATTATAGTATAGTTTCTTGTCCCAGCTAATTAAATAGTTTGAATAAATGACATTGTTTTCATATCCAAGTTCAGTCCTTATTGCATCCATAAATGGATGATTTTCTTTAAATGTTTTCCCTATTCCTTGGTATTTATAGCCAATTATTTCATATCCTCTTGATGTGCCTTTAACTTGAACTAAGTTTCCATTTTCTAGTTCTGCATATATTGTTAAGTATTCATATGGATAGCTTTTATTATTATTGGCAAAAGCATAGATGTTTAATACTTTTTGATCTGTTACTTTAACAAATTCTTTTGGTAAATGATATGTAAAATTATTAGTTGCCATTGATCCTGTTGTTGATAATTCAGCATAGTATAATGCTCCTTCTTCAGTTAATACAAAGTAAACAGTATTTCCTCCACCAGATGTATTTTCAGATCTAACATATTTTGGTGTTCCTGTAATTCCTGTTACTTCAGCAGAATCTTTTCCTGTGTAGTTACTTTTTACAATCACTTTTCCATTTTCAATTTTTATATAGTCATCATCTTTAGAAGTCACTTTAATTAAATATCCATTTTTAACTAGATTTTCTGCTTTGTAGAAATCATTTGTAACTACTTTTGTGTCATTGTCCTTAGTTGGTTCTTCTTTTTTAGTATCGGTATATCTTATATAACCTATTACTGCGCAGAGTGCAATTATTATTATGAATAACACTCCGATTAAAATATTTTTTTTCTTTTCCATTTTAGCCTCCTAAATATAGTTTAATTATATATATATGTATTTGCAAGACTTTTTTAAGCCTGTTTACATTTAGTTTACATAAAAATAAAGTTATCGGGCACTTCCTGGACTTCGGTGAAAGTGCCCGATAACTTTTTTTATTTTGTACCTGTTGAACCAAATCCACCTTCACCACGAACTGTTTCGTTTAGTTTATCTGTTTCATTGAATTCAACTTTTAAAAATGGTGTTATTACTAGTTGTGCTATTCTTTCAAATGGTTCAATTTGTTTAGATTCATTTGTATGATTATGTAATGCAACCATTACTTCACCACGGTAGTCTGAGTCTATTACTCCAACTTTATTTGCTGGTGCAAGACCTTTTTTTGATGCTAATCCACTTCTTGCATAAATTAATCCGGCATAGTTTTCTGGTATTTCAAGTGATAAGCCAGTTGGTATTAATTTTGTTTCATGAGGATTTATTTCTATAACATCATCAATGCAAGCATAAAGATCTGCTCCTGCTGAATATTCTGTACCATAAGTTGGTAATTTTGCTTTTTCATTTAATTTTTTAATTTTTACTTTCATAACTTTCTCCTTTAGTATGTTTAAATTATATAATATTTTTATTAATATTGCAAGTGATTACACTTATTTTTATTTTACATATATTATATTAGGAGAGTTTATTATGATGAAGATTAAATTAAGTGAAATTGCTCCTTCAGATAAGGTTATTGTGTATAAAAATAATATCAATACTGATAGTAAGAGATACTTAGAGAGTCTTGGTATTAGATCTGGTAATGAAATTGTTTGTTTATATTATGCTATGTTTGGTGATCCTATTGCTTTTTTAGTTGATAATAGTATTATTGCTATTAGAAAGAGTGATTGTGATAATATTATTGTTTTAAAGGATGATGGTGATGGGACTTTCTAGAGGTTTTAAGTCTAATGATTTTGAGAGTTTAATTGATGATAAGTTATCTATTGCTCTTTTAGGTAATCCTAATGTTGGTAAAAGTACTTTGTTTAATTTACTTACTGGTCTTAATCAACATACTGGTAATTGGCCTGGTAAAACTGTTGGAAATGCTCGTGGTGTTTTTAAGTATAAAAGTAGTGTTTATAATGTTATTGATTTACCTGGTACTTATACTCTTAGAGGTTATTCAAAGGAAGAAGTAATTGCAAGTGATTTTTTACTTAATAATACTTGTGATATAGTTATTGTTGTTATTGATGGAACTTCTTTACTTAAGGGTATTAATTTAGTTCTTGATACTGTTACTAAGGTTGATAATGTTATAGTATGTGTTAATTTAATTGATGAAGCACAAAGAAATGGAATAGTAATTGATTATGATAAGTTGGAGGTATTTTTAGGGGTTCCTGTTATACCTATTAGTGCTAGAAAGAAGATTGGTATTAAGAAATTAAAAGATTTTATTATTAGTTTTACTGGTAATAGAAAAAGAGAGATTATTGATACTTATTCTCTTGCAAAAGATATTTACAATTCTTGTGTTAGTAATAATTGTTATGATCCTACGACTATAAAGATAGATAAAGTAGTTACTTCTAGAAGATATGGTGTTTTAATAATGCTTTTACTTCTTGGTATTATTCTTTGGATTACTATTATTGGCGCTAATTACATATCAGATTATCTTAGTAAGTTTTTGTTTTATATTTTATCTTGTTTTAATAGTTTTCTTAACTTTATTGGTCTTAATGGTATTGTTATTGATTTTATTATTAATGGTGTTTTTAAAACTGTATTTTGGGTAGTATCTGTTATGTTACCTCCGATGGCTATATTTTTTCCATTATTTTCTTTATTGGAGGATTCAGGTTACCTTCCTAGAATTGCTTTTAATTTAGATAAAGCATTTAATAAGTGTGGTAGTCAAGGTAGACAGGTTCTTACTATGTGTATGGGATATGGATGTAATGCTTGTGGTGTTATGGGTTGTAGAATTATTAAAGAGAAGAAGCAAAGGCTTATTGCTATTATTACTAATTGTTTTAGTCCTTGTAATGGAAGGTTTCCTACTCTTATTGCGATGATTAGTATTTTTATTACTTATGGTATTGGTAATAGATTTGTTAATTCTTTGGTTTCTTCTTTAATGCTTTTAGTTTTTATAGTAATTTCTGTTATTATGACATTTATTGTTTCTAAGATATTATCTTGTACTATTTTAAAGAGTAAGGATTCTACTTTTGTAATTGAGATGCCTCCATATAGAAGACCTGAGGTTTTAAAAACTATTGTTAGATCTGTTATAGATAGGACTTTATTTGTACTAATTAGGGCTATTTGTGTGTCTATTCCTGCGGGTATTATTATTTGGGTTTGTTCTAATGTTTATGTAGGCGGAGTTAGTATTCTTAGTATTTGTTCTAATTTTTTAGAACCATTTGGTAAGTTTATTGGTTTAGATGGAGTTATTATTCTTGCTTTTATTCTTGGTCTTCCGGCGAATGAGATTGTCATTCCTATTATTATAATGGCTTATTTATGTACAGGTAATATTACTGGTTATACTAGTCTTAATGAGTTAAGGGATATACTTATTTCTAATGGTTGGACTATTGTTACTGCTTTTTGTTTTATCTTTTTTACAATGTTTCATTTTCCATGTGGTACTACTATTGTTACTATTAAAAAAGAGACAAATAGTCTTTTGTGGACAATTATCTCTATTATCGTTCCTACTTTAGTGGGTATTGTTTGTTGTTTTATACTTAGTAATTTACTAAATCTTATCTTTTAGAGCTTTTGCTCTTTTTATTTTATATTTAGTTTTTTTAATAGTGTAATTTGTTCTTTTGGTACTTTATAGTTTTCGTTATCTTTGTATATTTTTCCTAGTAGAACATTTGGTTTTGCAATAGGACCATGGTAATCGCTTCCTCCGCTTACTAAGATATTATATTTTTTGGCTATTTCTAGGTATCTTTGTGATTCTTCATATGTATGTAGGCTATTATATGCTTCGATACCCTCAAGTCCTTGTGATATTAGATTAGGTAATATTTCTTCCATATTTATATTATGTTGTTTTTCTGTTTTTTTAGAGTGTGCCCATATAGCTATTCCACCGGCATTTTTAATTGCTTTTATTACTTTTGTTGCGTCTTCTCTAGCGATGATTGTTGTTTTTATATCGTCTAGGTATTTGTCAAATGCTTCAGGTACAGTTTTTACATAGTTATTTTTTATTAGTAGTTTTGCGATATGAACTCTTCCCGGTATGTTATGTTCTTTTATTACATTTTCTATTTCTTCATCTTTTAGTGTTATATTATATTGTTCTTTTAAACAATCTTTTATGTCATATATTCTTTTTATTCTTTTTTGTTTTAGATTGTTTATTATTTCTAGTAATTGTTCATTTTCTTCATCTATGTTATATCCTAGAATGTGCATTTTATATTCACCATCTAGGATTGATGATATTTCTATTGCTTTTATATAGTTTAGTCCTGTTAGATCTATTTCTTTCATATCATTTATACTTTTTATGCTGTCATGATCTGATATTGCAAATGTTTTTATGTTAGATTCTCTTATTTTTTGTACTAATTGTTTAGTAGTGTATTCTCCGTCTGAGTTTATTGTATGTGTATGTAAATCAAATTCTTGTATCATGTTTCCTCCCTTTAAAAGACCATCAGTTGTTTGATGGTCTATATATTTTTTCTTTTATTTCTTTTGTTATTTCATTTATAAAGTCTTCTTTTTCTAGAGTTGTTGTTTCTTTTGATTGGAATCTTCTGAAGCTTATTTGGTTGTTATCTCTTTCTTTATCTCCGAGTATTAGTGTTACTGGTATTTTTTTAGTTTGTGATTCTCTCATTTTGTATGATAGTTTTTCATCACGAGAATCTAGTTCACATCTGATGTTATTTTCATTTAAAAGTTTTTGTATTTGTTTTGCATATTCTAAATGGTATTCATTATTTACTGGAATGATGTTTACTTGTATTGGAGATAACCAAAGTGGTAAGGCTCCTTTTGTTTCTTCAAGTAAGAATGCTGTAAATCTATCAAGTGATCCTAATATGGCACGATGAATTACTACCGGTCTTTTTCTTGTTGCGTCTTCTGCTACATATTCAAGTTCAAATCTTTCTGGTAGTTGATAGTCTAATTGAACTGTTGAAAGTGTTACATCATGCCCTATTGCACTTTTTACTTGAACATCTATTTTTGGTCCATAAAATGCAGCTTCTCCTTCGGCTTCATAGTATTCTGCTTTAGATTCTTTCAATATTTTTCTTAAAGCATTTTCGCTTTTTTCCCATAGTTCATCATTACCGAAATATTTTTCTTTATTATTTTTATCTCTTAATGATAGTCTAAAACTATATTCTTTAAAGTTAAAGTCTTTATATACATCTAGTATTAAGTCTATTACTCCTTGTACTTCTTGTTCTATTTGATCTTGAGTACAGAAGATATGAGAATCATTTTGTGTGAATGCTCTTGCTCTTTCTATTCCACAGCATGCTCCACTTGCTTCGTATCTAAAGTCATTTGCTATTTCTGCTAATCGTAGTGGTAAGTCACGGTATGAGTGAAGGAAGTTTTTATAAATCATCATGTGATGTGGACAGTTCATTGGTCTTAGAACGTATGCTTCATTATCTAGTTCCATTGCTGGAAACATATCATCTTTATAGTGCGCCCAGTGACCACTTGTTTTATATAGATCAACATTACCAAGTGATGGTGTCATTACGTGTTTGTATCCTAGTTTTAATTCTTTTTCTGTTATGTAGTCACTTAATTCTTTTCTTATGATGAATCCATTTGGTAACCACATTGGTAGTCCTTTTCCCACTAATTCAGAGAACATGAATATGTTTAGGTCTTTTCCTATTTTACGATGGTCTCTTTCTTTAGCATCTTCAAGGGCTTGTAAGTGTTCATTTAGTTCTTCTTCTGTTTCAAAGCATATACCATATATTCTTTGAAGCATTTTATTTTTAGAGTCCCCTTTCCAATATGCTCCACTTACTTTTAACAGTTTGAAGTATTTCATTTGTTTAGTTGAGTTCATGTGAGGACCACGGCATAAGTCGATGAAGTCTCCTTGTTGATATGCTGATATTGTTGTTTCGTTTTCATCCATTCTATTGATTAGATCTATTTTATACATATCATCTTTGAACATATCAAGTGCTTCTTGTTTTGTTAGTTCTATTCTTTTGATTAGTTTGTTGTCTTTTGATATTTTTTTCATTTCTTTTTCTATTTTAGGAAGATCTTCTTCAGTTAGAGTTTTGTCTCCTAGATCAATATCGTAATAGAATCCTTCTTCAATTACTGGTCCTACCCAGAATTTAGCTTCAGGATAAAGATGTTTTACAGCGTGTGCTAATAAGTGAGCACAACTATGGTTTAAAGTGTTTAGATTTTCATTTTCTTTTATATTTTGCATTTTAATCTACCTCCATTTTTTCCTCTTTTATTTGTTTTTCTAGTTTTCTTCTTTTGCAACCTTTTTTGGGTCTAAAACGAAATTCCGTTATGATTAGTCTTATCATTTTATGATTGTTATGTAATTTAAAGTATGCAAGTGCTTGCTCTAATTGATTATCACTCATAAATGGTAAATCTTCTTCAGTAACATCACTATAGTCATCGATTGTATCGTCTAAAAAGATTACTTCAATGTTTGAATTATCTGTTTGTAATACATAGTTGTTTTCATCTAATAGTAACGGATTATCGTATGCTATAATTTTATGTTTTGAATCTTTTACAAGGATTATTTTTCCTTTTTTAACGTTTTCTTCGTTTATTTCTTCTTGCTTGGTTTTTTTGATATCTGGTAATAACACATCTAAGTCAGAGTGTGTTAGATTTGAAAACATATTCTTTTTGAATCCATAGTATTTTTGTAAGAATCCATTTATTGTAAAGAAATATGTTTCATTTACTTTTAAGTTTTTTATTTTCATATTATACCCCCAGTACAAAGTCTAAATAAAAAAACGTCCCTTTATCAAGGAGCGTTTAAACGCGGTACCATCCTACCTTATAACTTAAAACTATAACGGAGTTATCCGGTCTCTATTTCTAGAACAGTTTAAAGGTAGTAATCTATATTTTGTTATATTAGTTTTCACCAAATACTAACTCTCTTTGATAACTTAATATAAATCGTGTCCTTATCAAAACTTTTATAGATTTATTTTAACATATCAATGGTGCTTGGTCAATATATTTTATGTTATTCGTGTTGTTATGTGTTATTCTTGTTGTTATGTTTTGTGTTTTATTGTTATTGTTAATTCTTTTTTAAAATGATACCACGAGTTTGGAAAAATTATAAATTCATTTACATGTTAATTTTGAATATCATAGTTATTTTCTCCAAAATCATAATTGTTTAAGACAGAACAGTTTCCATCATCATAAGAATAACAAGGGTAAGCATATTGTTCTTCTTTTCTTCCATCTATTTCTTTGATATTTATTACATTAATAACAAGTGCATTATATCCATCATTATCTTTAATTTTGTCAAAGATACCTTCCACTTCATACCATGTATTCTCTTTTATTTTGTTTAAATCATATTTTGCAAAAAATCCACCAAACCCAGCATCTGCAGCACAACAACTTATAATATACTTTCCAATAGAGAAATAACCTGTTGGCATGTACTGCAATTTTTTTACTGCAAATCCTCTTACTCTAATTTTTTTACCAACAAAATAATTAATATTATATCCACTCATATCAGGATAAGTCAGGATTACCGTAAGCATTGAATAACTTGCATCTACTACATCATAGTCAACTGTAGAAAAATCATACTCAGGTTCAGGAGTTACTATTTCCTCATTATTATTTTTTTCTGTGTTATTCTCTTCTTTACTTGTCTCTTCATTTGTTTGTTCTTCTTGATTTGTATTTGACTCTTCTTTATTTTCAATTTGTTCCTCATCATTAGAAATTACTTTATTGCTTGTATTTTTATATAATGTATTACGATTATTTGCTAAACTAGCAGTTAATCTTCCGTCTCCCGCAAATACAAGCATAACTATTGGTAATAATAATATTATATCAGTAAACTTAAACTTATATGAAATATGAGTATTTAAACATAATACAAGTCCAATTATTAAAAGTGGCACTACTGACCAAAT
This sequence comes from uncultured Bacilli bacterium, assembly GCA_934090595.1. GTDB lineage: Bacteria > Bacillota_I > Bacilli_A > RF39 > UBA660 > JAEDJI01. Next base: position 31,767 of record CAKOJO010000004.1, read on the forward strand.
TATGTATTTTTGCATTTGAGGTGCTAAATAATTACCTAGATTACCAGTTAATTTAACATAAAGAATTAATGCTACATATATTAAACAAATTATTCCTAAAAAACGTTTTCTCATAATAAGCCTCCCATAAGAACACATGATATAAATATGATTATAAATATAAGTAGTATTAAAGTAATAACAAAACTCTTTTTATAATTACCAAATAATACTATTGTATTTTTTATATCTATCATTGGTCCTAATAAAAGATAAGCCATTATAGGAGTAATACCAAATGAATTAAGAAGTGATTTACCTACAAATGAATCAGATGTAGAACAAAGAGATATTAAGTAAGCAAAAAGCATTAAAACTAGTATGGCAAGTATTCTATTCTCATTAAACATAAGTAATATTTGTCTTGGAAGTAATACTTGAACTAAACTTGCAATAACAGCACCAAACATTAAATATTTTACAACATCAAACATATCATAAGCAGTATGTTTGAATATAAATAGTATGTCGTTTTTTAATGATCGTTTTTCTTCTCTTTCCTCATGAATTTCTTCTACATCACAATCAACCATTAAATCTTTAAAATCATTATCTATTTCATCGTGATCATGTTCATGCTCGTGATGATGATGGCATTCATGATTGTGTTCATGATGATGACAACAGCATTCTTCATTTTCATCACTATTATTAATAGTAACCTTGCCTTTAAATATAAGTCCCATTATCACACCAATTATAAAGGCAATTCCTATCCCTAGAATTAATCTTAACCAAAATATCTGGGGATTAGTTCTATAAAATGCTGAATATGTTGAAAGTAATACAACAGGATTTATAATTGGAGAAGCAAGCATAAATGAAATTGCTACATTAAGTGGTACTTTTTTCTTAATAAGTCTTTTTGATACAGGAATAACTGCACAATCGCAAGCTGGTAAGAAAAATCCTAAAAATATTCCCATGAAAGAACCTAAAACTACATTCTTGGGTATTAATTTTGCCATTGTATCATTACTAACATATCTTTCTATTACCGAAGATATTAAAGAACCTAAAAGTAGAAATGGCAAACTTTCAAAAAAGATTGAAATAAATATTATTGAAATATTTTTTATTATATCCATCATTTTCTCCTTATCTTTAAGAATGAAATTATTTTAAATATAAAGAAGATAATTAGATTAATAATTACAATTGTAGAACCAGTTGGATATTCATTTACAAATGATAAAGTAAGTCCTACACTAAATGATATTATACTTATAACAACACTTGATATGACAACACTTTTAAATGTTTTAAAATATTGCATTGAGGATAGTGTTGGAAAAATAATTAAACTTGATATTAAAAGTGAACCCATAAGTCTCATACCTAGAACTACTACTATTGAACATAAACTTGCAAAAATCATATTATAAATATCTGTTTTAATTCCTATTGATTTGGCAAACTTTTCATCAAATGTTATAGCAAATATTTTATTGTAAGAAAGAATATATAATAAGATTACTAATATTGTTAAGATTACACTTATAACTACATCATGACTATTTATTGATAAGATACTTCCAAATAAGTAATTATTTATATCAGTATTTACACCCTTTGTTACAGAAATAGCAAATGTTCCAATAGCAAGAGAACTACTTGATACTAGTGCAATCATGGAATCTCCATGTACTTTGCTACTATCATTTAATTTTAAGATAAAGAAGGATACGATTATAACAATGGGAATAGCAAATTCTAAAGGGGCAAATCCCATTATAGTAGCAATAGCAAACGCACCAAATCCAACATGAGATAGTCCATCTCCTATCATAGAGTTTCTCTTTAAAACTAAAGATGAACCAATTAATGATGCACATAAAGAAATTAATAATCCGACAATAAATGCTCTAATCATAAATGAATATGAAAACATATCAAATATATTACTCATGATGCACCTTCTTTATAAAATCTTCTGTTGTTCCATAAAAAATGTCATCTTCTCTTAAAGAAAGTATTTTATTGCCAATTAAATTGTTATGATCTAAGTCATGAGTAATCATTATAATTGTTATATTATAGTTCTTATTCAAATCTATTAATATATCATATAAGTTTTTCTTTGATTTACTATCAAGGTTATTAGAGGGTTCATCAAGTATAAGTAATTTTGAAGTAGCACAAAGACTTCTTGCAAGTAAAACTTTTTGTCTTTGTCCACCTGAAAGTTCTGAAAAGTGTTTGTTTTTTAAGTTTTCAATACCAAGTATTTTTAAGTTTTTAATAGCTAACTTTTTATCTTCTTTTGTATAAAATAAACTCATTCTCTTTTTATTTAAAGTTCCAGATAATACAATTTCTAAAACTGATGCTGGAAAATTAGAATCTACCTTTGTTTCTTGTGGCATGTATCCTATAAAATTTTGCTTAAGATTATTAAAAGTAATAGTACCAGAAATAGGTTTTATAAGCCCAAGTATTCCTTTTATTAAAGTGGATTTACCTGAGCCATTTGGACCTACTACACACAAAAACGCATTTTCTTCTATTTTTAAATTAATATTTTTAAGGACGATATTACCATCATATCCTAAAGATAGATTTTTAATATCTATTAAACTCATTAGTTAAGAGCTTCTTTTAAAACTTTAGTATTTTCTTCCATAATATCTACATAAGTTACACCAGCATCAAAATCCTTTTGTGAAATATTATGAGCAGTATTAAATTCTAATACTTTAGCACCTGTTTCTTTACTGATTGCTTCAGCTATTTTTCCATTTGATAATTCTATATGGAATACTACAGGTATTTTATCTTCTTTTACTTTATCAACTAAATAAGATATTGTTTTTGCACTCGCTTCGGTTTGAGCAGAACATCCTGGAAAAGCAGCATAATATTTAAGATTATATTCATCTACAAAATAACGAAGTGGGAATCTATCTCCAAATATTATTTCTTTTCTTTTAGCATTTTTAACTATATCTTTAAATTCATTATCTATTTTTTCTAGCTTGTCAGTATATTCTTTAGCACTATCTTCATATACTTTTTTATTATCATTATCAATAGATACTACTTCATCTCTTAATGCGTTTACAATTTTAATAGCATTTACTGGACTAGTCCAAACATGTTCATCATATTCTACTTCTTCTTCATCATGATGTTCTTCCTCTTCTTCATGTTCTTCATCTTCCATACCCTCTACTATTTCTTCTTCTTTAACATCTACTAAATCCATCATTTTAATTACTTTAGTCTTATCAGTATCAATGTCATCCAAAATATCACTGATCCATTCATCTGACTCACCACCAGTATAAATAAACAAATCACTATTCTTTATACCAATAATATCTTGTGGTGTTGGTTCAAAATCATGAGATTCAGCACCCGGCTTTAATAACATTTTTAATTCTACATCTTTGTTATCTTTTACTACAGCACGAGCAAAGTCATAGCTTGGAAAATTTGTAGTTACAATAGTTAGTTTATTTTCATTATCTTTATTTTTATTGCATCCTGTTAAACTTACTATACTAAAAACAGCCACAACAAAAACTAATAATATTTTACTTATTTTTTTCATTACATCCTCCATCTTTAATTTACTATTTTAAAGATGGATTTTAATTGTTTAGTCTAACTTTAAGACCCACTAATGTGGAATCTATAATATTATATTTGTAATTCTTATAACAAACATTTTTTGCATAAATTATATATAATAAGATTATACTTATTTCACCAAAACCAAAACCTATATTTTTCAAATTATCTTCAGTTTGATGAATTAATATACATATAGGACAATCTTCAGTATGAGTACAGTCATGATTATAGTTCTTTAGTAGAAAGCAAAAATTTAGTATTATTGATACTAATAAACTAATAACTAAAAATTTATATATTCTTTTGCTACCCATAAAAAATTCCTCCTATCTTTTGTTTTTGCATTTATTACATAATCCTGTAATTATTATATTGTCATTTTTAACTTTAAATGAATGGTTCTTTAAAACATGATTAATAAAATCATTAATGCAGTCACAGTCAACATGAGTAACAATGCCACACTTATCACATTTTAAGTAGAAATGATTATCACATTCACAACTTTCTAAATATTGATAATTTGCAATACCATTTTCATATATCTTCTTTAAAATATTATTTTTTTCTAAATCTTCCAAATGTCTATATATTGTTGTAAGTCCAATATTTAGGTTATCATTTTTCATTTTCTCATAAAGTTCTTTTGAACTAAATAAATTATTCATATTTTTTATATAATTATTTATTAGTTCTTTCTGTTTTGTATTATAATTTTCTCTATTACTCATCGAATCACCCAATTTGAAAATGTTTTTCATATTCATTATAGCACTAATATTAAAAATAGACAATAGCTAATTAAAAGTATTTTTTCTTTTTCTTTTTTAAATTTCGTGTATTAATTTTGGATTTTATAAAATAATTAAAAAAGAGAACTTTCCTTTATTTTTCAGTGCGTTCTCTTTTTTTGTTGTCTTTGTATTTCTTTATCTTACCGATATTTCATCTACAAAGGAATTAGTTCCAATGAATATTAATCATTAAATTTTTTTGTTTTATTTATTACTTAAAGTTTTGGCATATCTTTTGTAGTACTCTGCTAATTGAAGATTTTTTTGATTTAAATAGCTTATTTCTTTATCTAGATATTCTTCAAATGCATAGTATTCTTTGTCTGTTAACTTATCAAAATATAATTTATCTTGGCATTCGTTTACTAGGATATCTGCATATCTTCTGTTGGGTGAAGTGCTATAGCAATAATGATCTGTTTTTATTGCATCATGGTGCATTGGTTTAGATGAGAAGTATGCTGTATTATTTATTGATTTAATTATTTTAATTATTTTTTTAGTATTTTCATCTGTTTGATTAAAGTGTTCAAAGTTGTTTTCTCTTTTATATTCAAAGTATCTATATGGTAATGGTAGATTATGTTCTTTAAAGTATTTGGCAACGTTTATATTATTAAACATCATTAGTACTTCGATTAGACTTTCACTATTTACTTCATCTGGAGCACTATAATTATTTGATATTATGTCTTTTAATTCTTTTAGCATGTTTATTGTTCTTGTTATTTCACTTTGTTTGTATGATGATTCATTTACTCCTTGGTATGATAGATTTCTTTTTACTATTATAGGTCTTTTTTCTATACTAAAGTCTAATACTTCTCCAGTTTCTGATAGTGTATAGTTATATATTCTTGCAAGACGTCTTTTACCGGCGTCTAGTGACAAGATATTTTTTATTGTTTGTTCTGGAAACATTTCTAATGTTTTATCAGGTAAATATATACTTTGTGATCTTTTTCTTGCTTCTTGCATAGTTAATGTACTCATTTCATATAGACTATTTGGATCTGAAATATATATTTTCAATTTATATTTATCATTTTCTTTTGATATAGAGAATGCATCATCTCTATTATAGTTATCAACACTATCTATTGAAAGAATAAAGTCTTGTGTGTCTGGATTTAGGTATTTATCTTGTCCTAGTTGATGATAGAGTTTACCTTCTTCGATTATGGCATATTCAAATGAAGTATTTATGTTATATAAGTTATTTATAGTACTCATACCAGGTTTATAGTTTCTATCATCTAAAATGTTTATTAGATGATTAACCCACTTAAACATTTTTATTCTTTTTCTATGTTCTATATTTTTATGTTCTGTTAGTACTTGAAGGCATTTATTGATATTTTGTTTTATTATTTGTTTATCTATTCTTATTTTTTTGTTTTCAAATATAGTACTTATTACTGCTTCATAATAACATAGATTATAGTTTATATCTTGATCCATATAATTAATTAGTTCTTTTATGTATTGATCTACTAATGTGTTTATAATATTATCATTTTCATTATTGTAAGCATTAATTAAATAACCATTTTCTCTTATTATCTTTTCACTACTTGTTAGATCTTTTATTTCTATTAGTAAGTGTCTTATGATGTTATAGTTATTAAGACTTGTTTTATTAATGTTTTCTTTGTTGTAGTCAATATTTAGTTCTAGGTTTTCTAGTCTATTTGCTATTTCTTTATAAATTACTATTTTTTCATTTGAGTTTCTTTTTGATTTGTCTATTGCTTTTATTTTTGATATTGTCTCTTCCATCAAGTAGTAGATTTTTATAGTGTTTATTTGGTCTTTCACATTTATATTTTCTACTGTTTCATCTATATAGCTTAATAGTTTATAGATTCCAAAGTATGCTTTTTCTGGAATTATATCATCAGATACATAGTTTATTATATTTCTTAGTAGTTGCATTAAGTGTTCATATAGAGTTATATCGTCTTTTATATTTAATTTTTCTTTATATTCTTTTAATGATTTTGATTCTGTTAGTTTTTTGTATTTACCTAGGATATTTTTCATCGGCGATTTACTCCGATCATTTTCATTTCTGTTGATAAGTATTTTATTCTTTCAATTATTCTTCTTGCTTTTACTTTGTCTACTGTTTTATTGGTATTGCTAAGATGTGTTTCTAGTTCTTCAAGTGATAGGTTTGAGGTGAAGAATGTTGGAAGGTTTTCATCCATACGATATTGAAGGATTGTTCCTAGTATTTCATCTCTTCCCCATGATGTTACATTTTCTGCGCCGATGTCATCAATTAAAAGAATTGGTATTTTTTTTATGTATTCATATTTTTCACTGTATGATATATTTTCATCGTTTGAGAATGATTCTTTTAGAGTTCTTAGAAATTCTGGAAAGTATATGATCGCAGATTTTATGTCTTTTTTTGCAAATTCATTTAGGAGTGCTGCGATTATATATGTTTTTCCACTTCCAAAGTTTCCATATAGGTATAGTCCTTTTTGTCTATTAGTACTATAAGTATTGTAGTAATTATTAATATATTTAATTGGTTCAATACGTGATTTATCATCTGTATATAGGTCTTTCATACAAGCATTTTTTATTGATTTTGGAACATTGTATAAGTCAATGTTTTCTTTATATTTATCTTTTTTTAGTTCATTATTTTTATATTTACATGCTACGTATGAAAAAGTTATAGTATTATTTTCTTCTTTTGGATAATAACAGTATCCTTGTATTTCGTTTTTACAGTTTTGTAGTCCTTTACAATTTAGGCAGTTATCAAACTGAATTGCTGAGTCTATTAAATTAGGAACGTGTTTTTCTAGTATTTCATCATTTACGTTTATTCTTTTTCTTAGCTCTATTACTTTTTTATCTTTCATTGCTTCGATGTAGTTTTTTCTTAGTACTTCGTTATTGTATTTATTTTTTTTAAATATTTGCTTTGCTTCTTGCATGTTTACCACCTAATTAAATTATAAATCAAAATAGGAAAAATAGCACTATAAAAGCGCTAATTTTGTTGAAAAGTTTTTGCCATATACGTTGTTGTCTGAGTTATAATCTATCCACATTTTTATTTCATATGTACTTTCATTAGTATTATCATCAGTAAATAGAATACCATTTTCTTTTATATTAGTGGGTTTTACTATTACTTTGTTGTTTTTAGTTACTTGGTATCTTATGTATTTGTAGTTTAGACTGTTTTCTTGTTCTTCTAGTGTGTTTTGTAAATAGAAAGTTACTTCTTCTTTATTTGAGTTATTTATTACTTGAAAAGTATATCCTTGTTCTTTAATACCATCTTCATCTTTTGTAGGATAAACATTTGATAAGGTAATTGGATTTGATAATTCTTCAATGTAGATTTCATTGTCTAATGTTATAAAGTCTATTTTTTTATCTTGATTTTCTATCCATATAAATGTTGATGTTATTAGTATAATTATTGTTAAGAACATTTGCATTATATATCCTGATATTTTATTATTCATTTTACTCCCCCGTTAATTGAGGCTTATTATACTGCTATTTTTGATAAAAGTAAAGAAAAAGTTTATAAAATAAAAAGGACTTGGAGTCCTAATTATAATTCTTATTTTCTACTGCTCGGTGCAAGATTTTACCTTGCAAGCTCGCTCAAATTACTCAACTGATACTAAGTTGATATGGTTGTGCCGAAGTCCCATTTCCACTTGAAATTTTTACGTTAGATGAGAGTGTTAGGACTGGACGAACCGCTGCCTCATAGTCACCGGTTGGCCACAATTCTACATAACCACTCACGCGCAATTGGAATACCTTATCGTAACCGCTTAAATATTGCGAAAGTAACCATGTAGAATCAGCATTTCTAGCAAGCCAGTTATTTGCTTTTACACAACTTGCAGAGTTATGATACTCATTTAAGTTAGTCGTACATTCTTTTGATGCTGCATATCCATAATCACTGGCATACATTATTGCTATTTTTTTATTTGCATCATTTTGCATTATTGGATTTGTACCATAATAATAATCACTACCACTACTTTTTCTTTCATATTGCCACATTTCATCTGTTGTTATTGCAGCTGTTCGATACCCTCCGAGATAATATTTTGTTGTTCCTATCATGTTTTTTGCATCACTATTTAAAGTATTATAATAACTATAATTATTTAAATATGTATTAAGTGTGGCAGTTGTCCAATTGTTTGTGCAAATACCATCCCAAAGCTTATTACCAATGGAATTATTTCTTATTATTTTAAATCTATTTTCTACATTACCATTTGTATCTTCAGTTGGTATTATTCCTATTATTCTCCATACTTCGTTATTAAATGTTACATAGTTCTTTACTACTGAATCTCCTCCACGATATCTATATTCTGTTGCAAATCTACTATCAACTTGAAGTGTATCATCTACTTCATGTGTTATTTGTTCAAGTCCATCTGTTCCAACTTTAGATTTAGCAAAAGTAAGTGCATAATCTTCTTTAACTGGTGTCTGACCTTTTCCAGATGCTTCCCCATTTATATTAACTCTAAATCTGTAACTATATGATTTTTCGTTAAGTTTATTTGTATCTACATCTTTATCAAGCCATGCTCTTAGTCTATAACTAGTTATAACTCTTTCCTTATTATTTGAAAATATTTCTTCTTGTGATTTTAATATATATTGATTTAA
>CAKOJO010000005.1 GCA_934090595.1 uncultured Bacilli bacterium
AAGATGAAAATCAAGTCGTTCTTTCTACTCATTACACATCACCTCGCTTTCTTGAAAAAATAGCGAAGCCGACGCCCATAACGAACATGCAATATAAATATAGCAAATAAATGTTTGTGTGTCAAGTTTGTTGAGTAGAAAAACCAATGAGAAAAATAGTACTTGAAAAAGTGCTTTTTTTGTTATAGAATTGACCTTTTTAATCAAAGTGTGTCAACACAAGATTAAGGAGGTTTTTTAATGAATAATAATACTTTAGAATTGTTAAATAAAAGAGATTTAGAAAAGAGTTATTTGATATTGTATGTAATACCAAATAAAATATATTTAAAAGAAGCAAGCAATTATGTAAATGAAAGAGTAGTATATGTAATGTTTGGATGTAATTTGTATGGTGAGCGAAAATATATATCAACAATGTTAGAAAAGGAAGTAGAAAAAACATCAGAATGGTACAACTTTTTTCAAGATTTAAAGAAGAGGAAACTGGAACACATAATATTTGGGTTATTGCCAGATGTAAAAGAGTTAAGAGATGGAATAAAACTATCATTTCCAAATATAGAAATATTTAATTCGAGTGATAAAATAATAGAGAAACTGAAGAAATATAAGACATATAAAACAAAGGAAGAAATATTTAAAGAAGTAAAAAGACTATATTTGGCAGAGGATGAGAAAGCATATGAATTAAATTATAAAAACTTTGTTGACAAATATGGTAAGTATACATTTATAATGGATATGTTGGAAGAAGAAATAAAAAAATTAAAAGGAGACTATAAATATTCACTTAGTGTAAGAAAAGCGGTGTATTCTTTTAATTACATAATAGAATTAAAAAAGAGATTGTCGATATATTCGTATGAAAAAACATTTTCGAATAAAGAGGAATATATAAAATTATATGTAAATTATATACATGCAAGCGAGAGACAAAAACATTTTAAGAATGATGAATGGTCAGAAATAATAAATGATATATACGAGGCAAAAAAAGAAATGATAAAACCATATATATAAAAAGGAGAAAAGAGATGGAAGAAGCAGTAAAAATATTTGGAGTATTAACAGAGAAAGAAAAAGAGGAATGCATGAAGGATATGAGTAAGTATCAAAGAGAGCTGTTTAAAGAACTAGAGACAAATGAAGAAAAAGCAAAGACATATGAGTTAAATGATTTATTGTATGACTTTGATAAAGATTTTATAGAAAAATTGTTAGAGATAGAACTAAGAGAATATTTAAAAGAAAGTGAGATCGAAGGGAATCGATTAAATGGGAAAAAACAAATAAATAATTTAACGATTGGAGAAAGGACAATAAGCTTTAATAGGCCGAGATTAAGGAAAGAGAAAGAATTTGATTCAGTAATAATACCGAAAAGGACAAGATTTATAAAAGATATAACAGAAGATGTAATAACACTATATGGGAAGAATAATTCGGTTAATGATATAAAAGAGATAATGGAAAAGATGTTAGGGATAAAAATATCAACAGCGACAATAAGTAAGATGGTAAATACAATAAAAGAAGAAATATTAATATGGAGAAATAGAGAATTAGAGAGATGTTATTTTACAATAAATATAGATTGTACATATATAAAGATAAGAGATAATAAGAATTTGGTAAGACATAAGATACCAGTATATGTAGCAATAGGGACGAAATTAGATGGACATAAAGAAATAGTAGGGATATATTTAGGGAATGAAGATGAAGAGAAAAATGTAATAGATGAGATGTACGATAAAGATATAGGAGAGACATCACAATTTTGGATGACAGTGTTTGGAGACTTAAAAGATAGAGGGGTAGAAAAAGTATTATTTTTAGTCAGTGACGGGCTAAGGGGGATGGAAGAAGTAGTAAAAGAAGAGTTTAAAGGTACAAAATATCAAAGATGTGTATTACATTTATTAAGAAATATAGAAAGAAGTGTACCAAAAAATGTGCGCGGAGAGGTAGTAACAGATTTTAAAAAGATATATAAGGCAATAACAAAAGAAGAATCAGAAGAAAAATATAAAGAGTTTATAGAAAAGTACAAAAATAAAAGGGCAATGATAAAAAAAGCAGAAGAATACTATGGATATATAAGACCATTATTTAATGAACCAGTGTATATAAGAGGATACATATATACAAATAATATAGTAGAATCAACTAATTCAAAGATAAAAAGAGGTTTTTACGGAAGAGGAGCATTACCTAATGTAGATGCAGCGATAAATATAATATATATGAACGTAAAAGAGTTGGAAGAGAAATGGAAAAAGACAAAAGTTATGAACTGGAAAAATATAAGTGAAGAATTAATGACAATTTACTATGATGAGATAAAAGAATATTTGTAAAAAGAAAAATAAGAAAAGATATTGAAAAGATAAAAATATTATTGTATAATTCAAGTATAAGAAAAATAGACAAAAAAGTTGGCTTGACACACTTAAGTTAACGAGGTCATAGAATTAATTTATAAGAAACTATGGAGGTAAAATTATGAAAAACAAATATTCGTATGGGGGGGGGGCAAAATACTAGAAAGATAAACCCCTTATTTAAAGATATAAAAGAATATAATAAATATCTATTTCATTAATAGGCATTTTTGTGCTTTTATTAACAGGAATAATATCTTACAATTATACAAATACATCATATGCAAAATGGAGTAGCAGTGTAGAATCTAAAAATATATTAAAACTAAGTGTCAAAAAGAAAGATTATGCTTTAGATTTTGCACAAGATAATGTGGGACAAGGTGGATTAGAAGAAATAATACATGAAATAGATGATACATTACAAGTAGATAGTAAGTTTGCAACAGAATATAGATATCGTGGTGGAAATGTAAATAACTATGTAACTTTTAATAATGAGGTATGGAGAATAATTGGAATAATACCAACTGAAGACACAGATGGTAATGTAGAAAATAGATTTAAAATAATAAAAGATGAATCTGTTGGAAGTATGAAATGGAATGAGGATTCATTAAACAACTGGACAATTGCAACACTTAACACATATTTAAATAATGATTATTATAATACATTGAGTGCTGATGCAAAAAACATGATTGGAACAACAAAATATTATCTTGGAGGATATAAAAGTTATCCTAATATCACTGCTGATACAATGTGGCAATATGAAAGAAAGAATGAAGCAAATAGAACAGGATACTATTATGGAACAAATCCAATAATGCAAAATGATGCTTCTAAAAAAATAGCATTAATGTATGCGAGTGACTATGGATATGCCGCATCAAAGAATTGTACAAGCAATTTATATGATTATGATGCTTCTACAAATTGTAAGTCAGCAAACAATTGGTTAGATAAGTCACAAAATACATGGACACTTTCGCATTGTTCAGGTGGAAATGGCACTATATTATATATAAGTGTAAGTAGTGGAATGGGAAATGGTGGAGATAGTGGTGCTAAAAAATATCTTACATTACCAGTTCTAACTTTGTCATCAAATGTAAAAATATCATCTGGCTCTGGTACAAGTTCTGATCCATATCAATTAAGCACAAATTAACATTGCATTTTAACATTATTTATAGTAAAATACATTACCGGAGGTACAAAAATATATGACAACAGATAATGTAAAAATAGATGAATATAGTGATGATCAAACTATATCTTTTTTAAGAGCAATAAAGTATTATAATCACTTAGATACTATTGTTAAGTTAAATGTTATAGATACACTTATAATTACTGATGGAGAATTATCATATAAAAAAGAAGTGACGCCTTCATATTTTGATAATTATGATGAAGTTTATATGAATGATCTTACTCTTAGTGATGCAAGTTATGTTATAGTTTTATTAGTAATTAATAAATGTACTAACAAGTATGGAGATAAACCATTTGAGTATAAAACGTTAGCTATTCCTAATGTATACATAAAAGATTTAAATGATGTTAAAATACTTGAAAAAATTAAAAAAGAGTTATCTAAAATAAATATTAAGAAACTGAATGATATGATTGATTCTAGTGATAAAGGTATTTATAAAAAGATAATTAAAAAGTAATACGACATTTTTCGTATTTTTTTTATTTTTTATTTCTAAATATTTCATATTATGATATTATATATATAAGGTGATTTTGTATGAAGTTAGATATTATAATAAATAAACACTTGCTTATATGGCACTTGCTCTACCAATCTTCAGTGTCTATGGAAGTGCATAAATTAAAACAAAAACTATGGATGGATCATAAAAAAGAATATACTTTAGTTCATAAAGATAAAGAAATTATTTTAAAAGAACTTGATGACTTTATTCCTGATGATGATACTATTTATAATATGGTTGAAACATCCCAAATATTTAAAAAAATAAAAAAAGAAACAAGTCAATATCGTTATACATTACTTCAAATATGGGATGAGAATAGAAGAAAATATATGAGACATTTAAACAACATACTAAGATATGATACACGTGATAGTTACAAAATATGTGTTGTTCATCCTAGTCTAGATGTTATAGAAACAGACTTTGATACTAATATAATAACTATTGGTAAAAAAGTTAGTATGCGTGATAAAGATAATTTTCTAACTTATTTAATGTACAAAATAATAAAAAACGATTTAAATAATATAAAAACAAGTGAAAGAGATATAGTTGATGCAGTAGTGGAACTAGCTCTTACTAATGAATTATATACAAGAGTAACCGAAGAATCTAAGTACTCAATGGGCAAAAAAAACCTACGTTCTTTAAAAGAAAAAATTTATCCTTACTGGTTAATGTATTTAGGAGTCAAGCAAGAAGATATGCAAAAGTATATGATAAGAGACAACATCTTTTTCAATGTAAATGATTATGCATATGATAATCATCTTAGTTATGTTGACTTAGTTACTTTTATAGGTTTTATAATTAAAAATAAAAGAAAAGTTTTAAGAATAAGAACTGTTCAAATCGAAGATATCGAAGTATTATAGTTCTTTTTTAGGGAGGTATTATTATGAGTGAAAAAATAAAAAACTTACTTGATAAAATCAATTATCCAGAGTCTATGTATGAAGACTTTAGTAATACCTCAATAAATAAAATAGTAGTCATTGATTCAAAAAAACAATGGGATATTTATATAAAAAATAATACTAATTTTAGATACGAAGCAATCAATTGCTTTTTATCATGTTTAAAAGAATATACTAAGAATAATTATAAATATAATCTATATATAAGTGTTGATGAAATAGATTATAAACTACTTAATGAGTACTATAAAAATATATTAATACTATCTAATAACAATAATTTCTATTACAATTTATTTAGTGATAGATTAGTAAATGATGGAAATACTTATTATATCGAGGTCTATAATAAAAGCGAAATAGATATATTAAATAATAAGTTTAGTGAAATGAATGAATATTTAAAAAACTATGGATTTAATGAACTAGAATATAGATTAAATGAAGAAAAAGCAAATGAAATAAAAAATAGTATTAAGAATGATTTTAATAATGTTTCTTATGTAGAAAAAAACAGTAATCAAAGTACTAACCCTAATTCTAATAATAAACCTAGTTATAATAATGAATTTAAACCTAAATATGAAAGGGCAAACTATCGTAGAAAAACTGGTCTTTTTGGTGAAGTAAAAGGTGATATTACCCCTCTTAGTGCTATTACATATGAAGTAAATGATATAAATGTTGAAGCACAAATATTTGGAATTAGTCCTAGTACTAAGAAAGGATTTAATTCATTTACATTAAAAACTACTGACTTTAAAAGTAGTATGTATGTAAGATTATTCCTTAACTCTGAGGAAGAATACGAAGAAACACTTGCTAAGTTTAAGGAAGGAATGTGGGTTAGAATAAATGGTTATGTAAAAAATAATACCTTTTATAATGACTTTGTATTAAATGCTAGAACTATCGAATTCATTGAAAAAGAAGAGGAAGTAAAAATGGATGATGCTGAGGTTAAAAGAGTAGAGTTACATGCTCATACTATGATGAGTCAAATGGATGGAGTAGTAGATGTAAAAAATCTTATAAAACGAGCAGTTAAATGGGGACATAAAGCTCTAGCTATAACAGATCATAATGGTATTCCAACATTCCCTGAAGCATTTCATCATAAAAATGAAATTAAAATATTATATGGTGTAGAACTATCTATGATAGATGATGATATTGACTTAGTTAAAAGACCAGATGAAAGTGTTTTAATGGATAATACCTATGTAGTATTCGACTTTGAAACTACAGGATTTAATGCTGGTGGAGGAGACTCAATTATTGAAATCGGAGCAGTAAAAATAAAAAACGGTGAAATAATAGACAGATTTGATAGATTAATCAATCCTGGTGTTAAATTACAACCACATATTATAAAACTAACTAATATAACGGATGAAATGTTAGTGGACTGTCCAACTGAAGAAGAAGCTGTAAAAGAGTTTATCAATTGGTATGAAGATTTACCAATGGTTGCCCATAATGCTAAGTTTGATTCATCATTCTTAGAAATGGCTTATCAAAAATATAATCTTGGTGAATACAAAAACGTCCTTTTAGATACACTTCAACTTTCTCGTGCCTTAGATTCTAGTGCTTCCCATCACTCACTTTCTGCCCTTGTTAAAAGATATGATATTCCTTGGGATGAAGATGCACACCACAGAGCAGATTACGATGCTGAAGGAACTGCATTAATATTTCATAAAATGATGGTCAAATTAAATGCTAAGCAAATATATAAAATGAATCAAATAGATGACTTAGTATCTAAAGAAGATATTCATAAATTTGGTGAATTATTTCATATAAATATCTTAGTAAAAAATCAAATTGGATTAAAAAATCTATTTAAAATAGTATCTCTTGCAAATACTAAATACTTATATAAAACACCTAGAATACTACGTTCAGAAATAGAAAGACTACGTGAAGGACTTCTTATTGGTAGTAGTTGTGCTAATGGAGAAATATTTAGACAAGCAAGAAGCAAAAGTGAAGAAGAACTTGGAGACTTAATGAATTTTTATGATTATGTTGAAGTACAACCTCCTGATGTATATAGCTATTTAATTGACTTAGATGACTTCAAAAACAATGAAGAAGTACTATTAAATATTAAAAAGATAATCGAAGTAGCAGAAACAAAAAATAAAATGGTCGTAGCAACTGGAGATGTACATCAATTAGATAAGGAAGATACTATCTATAGAAAAATAATAGTCAATCAAAAAGTTCCAGGTGGAGGAAGACATCCTCTTAATAAAAAAGATATAAAAGATATTCCTAGTATGTACTTTAGAACTACTAATGAAATGTTAAATGACTTCTCTTTTCTAGGAGAAGATAAAGCTTATGAAATAGTAGTTACAAATACCAATAAAGTAGCGGACTTAGTCGAAGAAGTAGAAATAATACCAGATACACATGGTATACCATTTTCGCCAAGATTCGAAAATAGTCAAGAAACTATAAAAAGTATTTGTTATAATAAAGCACACTCTATATATGGAGATCCACTTCCTGAATTAATTCAAACAAGACTAGATCAAGAACTTAATGGTATCATAAATGGGGGATTCGATACTATCTACTTAATTGCTCAAAAACTAGTAGAAAAATCAAACTCAGATGGATACCAAGTAGGTTCCCGTGGTTCTGTAGGATCATCATTTGTTGCTACAATGCTTGGTGTAACTGAAGTAAATCCACTTCCTGCTCATTATGTTTGTCCTAATTGTAAAAAGACTATATTTAATAATGATGAGGGAACACCATACGGAAAAGACTATCCATCTGGATATGACCTTCCAGATAGAAAATGCGAATGTGGTACAATGTTTAGAAAAGAAGGACAAGACATGCCATTTGCAACATTCTTAGGATTTAATGCAGACAAAGTACCAGATATAGACCTTAATTTCTCTGGAGACTATCAACCAGTTGCACATAACTATACTAAAGTGCTTTTCGGTGAAGACCATGTATTCCGTGCTGGAACAATTGGTACAGTCGCAGAAAAAACAGCATTCGGTTTTGTAAAAGGATATTATGAAGATAAGGGAATTACCGATATTAAAATGCTTGAAGTAGAACGTCTAGCAAAAGGAGTTACAGGTATTAAAAGAACAACAGGACAACATCCAGGTGGTATAGTAGTAGTCCCAGATTATAAAGATATCTATGACTTTACTCCATTCCAATATCCTGCCGATTCAGATGACTCCGAATGGTTTACAACACACTTTAATTATCATGATATTGAATCATGCCTATTAAAACTAGATATACTAGGACACGATAACCCTACCATATTTAAGATGTTATTTGATCTTACAGGAATAGATCCTACAACAATACCGATGGATGATAAAGAAGTAATGAGCTTGTTCTCATCAACAAAAGCACTCGGAGTAACACCAGAACAAATAGAATGTGAGGTAGGTTGTGTAGGTCTTCCAGAATTTACCAGATTCGTAATAGGAATAGTCTTAGAAACAAAACCAAAAACATTCGCAGAACTAGTAAAAATATCAGGACTTTCACATGGTACAGATGTATGGAATGGTAATGCTCAAGAGTTAGTAAGAAACAATATCTGTCCCTTCAGTCAAGTAATTGGATGTCGTGATGATATTATGGTTTATCTAAGTAATCATGGTGTAAAACCAATTGATGCTTTCAAAATAATGGAATTAGTCCGTAAAGGAAAACAAAAAAAAGAAAAAGAAAAATGGGATAATTATAAAGTTTTACTTAAAGAAACAGGTATTCCAGATTGGTATATAGATTCATGTGATAAAATAAAATACATGTTTCCAAAAGCCCATGCAACAGCTTATGTATCAGCAGCATGGAGAATAGCATGGTACAAAATTAATAGAGCTATTGAATACTATGCAACATTCTTCTCAGTAAAATGCTTTGCCTTCGATCTAGAAGTAATGGAAGCAGGATATGATGCAATAAAAGAAAAATACGATGAAATGAATGTAAATAAGTTTGGACTTTCTGTAAAAGAACAAGATCTATTATCTACTCTTGAAGTAGCACTTGAAATGACTGCTAGAGGATATAAATTTGGTCCAGTTGATCTATTAAAATCACACTCAATGAACTTCATGATAGATGAAGATAGAAAAACTCTTATTCCTCCATTTAGAGCACTAGATGGACTAGGGGGAACAGTAGCAAATAATATAATTACTGAAAGAGAAAAAGGTGAGTTCTTAAGTATTGAAGACCTTCAAAAAAGAGGAAAACTATCTTCTACTTTAATAGAAAAAATGCGACTAATGGGAATATTAAAAGATTTACCAGAATCTAGTCAATTATCACTATTTGATATGATGTAAAAAGAACAAATCACTCAAACTCTGAGCTAGTTTGTTCTTTTATTTTGTATCATTTACTTGACATTTCTTTACACTAGTGCTAAAATTAAATTATGAACGATAGAGGAGGGTACTTTATGATGAATGAAGTAAACAGAATTATAAATGAAAGTGGTATTTCAAAAGTTAATGTTGCAAAATTCTTAGGAGTTTCACGTCAAATGCTTTACAATTATTTAGCATTAAGTAGTACTGATGAATTACCAAAAGATAAACAAAATAAGTTATTGCTTCTTTTAGGAGTAGAAAATGAATCTGAATTAAAAAATATTAAAGTAAATGAAAAATATATTGCAACTTTGGAATCTAAAATAAATGATGGTATGGTTGATGATGTTAAAGAACAAATGACTGATTTTAAAGGACTTGGTAAGAAAGAACAAACACTTCTTACAGAAATATTTGTTTTATTAAAAGAAAAATTATTAACAGATTTAGATACATCAGATGATACTAATTATAAAACATTAAAATACTTACAAAACTATCTTCAATCAATGGAACAATTTGAAGAATTAAAATATGTTCTTGCATATGTTGCAAAGATAAATTGCATTACTAATGTAAATGAATACATATATGATGAAGATAAACAATATATTTTTGAAGGTATTGTCTACTCTGCTATGAATTTGTATTCAAGTAGGGGAGCATCACGTAGTAAAGTTGCAGAACAACATAAAAAACTTGAAATGGAAATTGCTCAAAAAAATGAAGAAAAACTAAGTAGAACTGAAGAACTATTTACATTAAGAAAGCAAGCATTACAAGAACTTGGCTATAGTTCAATAAATGAATCTAATGGTAAAGAAGTATTTGAAAAAATAGCAGAAATTATGTCTAGGAAACTTTAATCATATATTTCCTATTTTAAATCGAGATGGATAGTTATCCATCTTTTTATATGTCGATTTAAATCATAACCACATTTAATTCGAGGTGAACAATTACCCATCTTTTGATTTCTCGATTTAAATTAGAGCATCTGAAAAATTGAGCCACTTCCCCTATTCAAATTTGATTGAATAGTAGTAGGAGAGTGTGTTATAATAAAATTATAAATGTAGTATAAAGGAGTTGTATTTCAATGGATTCAGATTTGTCTGTAATAATTTTTATTGGGTTTTGTGTCTTGTTAATTATATTTGCTTTTAGATTTTTTATATTTTGTATTGTTGAAGATGTAAAAACACATAATGAAATGAAAATTAATGATAGATATCTAGAAAAAGAAGCAGAATTAAAGGAATTAAGAGAGCATAATATCAATATAAATCATAATAAAAATGAGGATTAAACCTCATCTTTTTAATAAATATACAACTTCCGATAATTGATATACGAGATTTTGTTCGTTTTCAATTTTTGGTTAAATAATGACTTTCAAAAATATAATTTTTGGAGGTTTTTTAGTATATGAAAGAAAACATATTAAAACAAGAAGTAAACATATTAGGAGTTAAAGCATTTAATTTCACATCATCAGATAATAGCAAAATTTGTGGTTATAAGATTTATTTCACTCGTGAATTAACTGATGATGAAAAGGGGAGTAGTTTTGGTAAGGCTGTAGAAAATGTATTTTTGGCTAAAGATGAGTTAGATGATTTAGATAAGTATAAAAATAAAGTTTATCCATGTAGAGCCACTTTACAATTTGAAGTTGTTTCTACTCAAAAGAAACCAAAGTTTATTAATGTAGTTATGTAATTTGGTTTAGGGGGTCATTTAATTGAAAATATATATTAATTTGGGTAGACAAAGATATCATAATACTCGTGTTGAGGTCGATTTCATAAAAAAGTTTACTTTTAGAAAAAAAAGAGTTTATTTCACATATCAAGAGATATGGTTAAATAATTTAGGTCAAGAGTATGTAAAGTATACTTCTTCTCGTACTTGTCGTTGGGATTCTCATGCATACGAAGTAGGGGAACGAAACGGATTTGGTCATAAATTATTAGAATTAAATAAATGTTATTTAATTAATTAGTTGTTTCGACAACATGGGGGCTTAATTAATTTTATAAAATAAAAATTAAGGAGGTTTATTATGCTAGTTGGAACTGCTATGACTTTAGATACTTATCTAACTACATTGGGAACAATCATTACTCAAATATTTACTTGGGTTGTTGATGCGTTAGGTGTAATTACAGGTAATCCAATTTTACTTGTACCTTTCGGAGTAATCGCTGTTTTCACAGTTATAAAAGTATTAAAGAAAATATTCTAGTAATATTTTCAAATAGGCGGGTGGAGGTGCTTACTTCCACCTTTTTTATTTATATATTTTGAAAGGAGTGATATTATAAAAAAATATTTGTTTTTACTAATAGGTGTTTCGATTTTTATACCTTTTAGTGTATCAGCGTTGACATTTGATGATGGTACTACTGTGACTAAAGAAAATTATCATTTATATATAAGAGAGTATAGAAAAAAAGATAACAAATATAAAGATTATAATTATTGTGCTTTTATAATTAACAATTCATATATCAGAACATTTTGTAGCAAACAACCTATGTATGTAAATAATAGTGATATAAGTAAAGCAAGTCTTTATTCGAAAGAAGTCAACAATATCAGTTATTATTATGATTATAAAGAATCTATTTCTTTTAATGAAATTATAAATACTCTTCTTGTTTATAATTCAGTTAGTGATTATGTTTTTGATCATGATTTATATACTGAAGATAATATTTTAGTAAAAGAACAATCAATTTTTTACAATGATATTGATTATCATAATTTAACTTTTACATCTTCATTGTCTGGTTATTCAGTGGTAGTACGTGATTCAAATAATACTATTATTAATCCCACTAATAATATTTATAAGTTGCAAAGTAGTAAAGAATATTCTTATGTTGCAACAAGAAGTGGTTATAAGAATATAGAGGGTACTATTACACTTACTCAAGATAAAGAAATAAAGCTCAACTTTATACCATATGTAGATACTTCTTCAATTATTTCTATATATAGTGATTTTCTTAACACTTTAAAATCTATGGTAAGTGTTATTTACGAAAGTCAATTAATTTTATTCTTAATAGGAGTAATTTTGGTATATGCTTTAGTTTATTTAATTATTAATCTTTTAGGAGGTCGTTTATGAAAAAGATTTTTAAATACATACCATTTTTAATTATTACTATGTTTTTTACTTTAAATGTTGATGCTAAAACTGTAATGGTTGATTATAATTCTACTGAAATGTTTAATTATTTTTATGAAGAAAAAAACAATACTGCGTTTTATAGATATTTATTATCACATCAAAGTAATTTGTATGAAACTTTAAAAGAAGAATATTCAGAATTAGATAATTATTTATTGTCACTTTTTTTGGTTTCTGAGTTCTCTGATACAAGTGATTTAAAACAGGGTACTGCTTATGTTATTTTGGGTAAAGAACATCATTTTTATGGTAGTATGTGTAGTGATAATTATTATAATTTTTTTATTAGTTATGATGATAACTCATTAAAATTAGGTACTACAGGTACTTCTTGTCATGCTGGTGCTAATACTTTTTTCAGTTTAGGTGATAATATTTTGTTTATGTTTGATGAAAATGCTAATTATTTAGGATATAAGAAAGTTGAAGATATTTCTAATAAAGTTAATGGAATAGTAGACGGATATTTTAAGTTTGATTTAAAAAGCGATAGTGATTTTTCTTACTTTTTATCAAAGACTTATTATGCTTCAAGAAAGTTTTTTTATGGTAGTTCTTCAACTGCTAAACCAGATTTAATTGTTAATAGATATAGATTGGATGATAAACTTTATTATATAGATGATAACGAAAATTATAGTGATTTTATTAAAAGAATTAAAATTATTTTTAGCTTTGGTTATGCAAAAAATGCTGATGTTAGCGATACCTATTTAGAGTATTTTAAAACTTATAAATATATAAGTTCTTCTTC
Organism: uncultured Bacilli bacterium; assembly: GCA_934090595.1. Taxonomy (GTDB): domain Bacteria; phylum Bacillota_I; class Bacilli_A; order RF39; family UBA660; genus JAEDJI01. The sequence continues at coordinate 13,373 of CAKOJO010000005.1, forward strand.
TGGTGCTAATCCATTATATACAATTTTAAATTATAAACAAAGTAGTCAATCATTGCCTAGTAATTTTACTTCTGTTTCTTTTGATACTAATGGTAATATTTTATTAATACCAAAAAAGAAAGTAAATGATGATAATTCAAAGGTTTATATGTCTTCAACTGGTACTCCAAGATTACAATTAAACTTTTTTGAAATTAAAGAAGATAAAACTTTAAATCTTTTAACCAATTATAAAAGAAATGTTAAGATTACAAAGACTAATTCTATTGGTTATTTGAATCTATATAGTTCTAGCAAGTTAGGTCCTCTTCCAAGTAAGAATTATTACGATTATGTTTATTGGATTTCTAATTTAGAGCAATTTAATAAAAAAGACCAACCACTTCAATATGAGGTATCTTTATATTTTGATCCAAATTATTATGATTATAAGTTTATTACTTATCCTATTGAAGATTACACTCTTTCAATTTTTGGTGATAATTATAATTTAACTAAAGAAATGATTGAGGGTGCTAATTTTAGTGGTACTAGTGTTGATATATTTGGTGATTCAGATTATCAACAAAGTATGGCTGAGGAAGAAGGTTTTTGGGGAAAAGATAATATTATAGGTAATATTGATAGTGTTTATGGAACTGTCACTAATTCTGCTATTTCAATGTTAAGTTTAGTCACTTTAACTTTTGCTGCTTTACCTGTTGAGATAAAAACTATCTTTATTCTTTCATTAGTAGTAGGATTCTTAATATTATTAAAAAAATTAATTTCGGGGTAGGTGATAATATGATTCATGAATTAAGTATGAAGATTTTAGGAACTTTACCAGATTATGCTGTTTGGTGTTATTCTGTTTTGGATTTACTTCTTAGTGTTGTTTTAGTTGCTTTATTGATTAGTCCATTTGTTCTTTTAATCAAGTTATTAGGGGGTAAATAGTATGTTTGAAATATTATATACTCAAGGTGATTTAACGAAAGTTTTTTCATGGTGGCTACAGCAAATTGGTAAAGGATTTGATTTGATGAAAAAAATCTATATATTTGATAATATTTCTTTATTTCATTTCCTTATTGCCTCTGGTTTAATAATTTTATTAATGAAAATTATTCACTTTAACGTTGATTTTACTCCTACTAGTGAGGGAACTTTTGTTTCTACAAATTTTAGCGCCGGTGGTTCTGTTGGTTCTGTTAACGTAAGGTCACAAAAGAAACCATTAAAAAAGAAGAAAGGAGGTAAATAATATGCCTTTAAATTATACATTTGATATGATTAGTAATTTATCTTTCTTTTCTTCAATTGATTTTTCTGTTTTTAGTGAGTTTGAGAAATGTATTACTATAATATCTTTTAATTTATTGTATTATGTATTTTTAATGTTAGTAATAAGTTTAGTTTATAAAATTGTTTGTAGAATATTAAATATGATTTTTTAGGAGGTGTTTTTATGAGTATATCTACTAGTTTATGTGTAGTAATGTCTGTGTTATTATTATATTTTTTATGTACTATATTTTTTAGAAGAGGGTGAAATTAATGTTAGATAATTTTAAAAATAAATATAATGAAAAGAAAAAAATAATTAAAAGTTATTTGGTTTTGATTAACGATTTTAGTAAATTAAATAAATATATATTTTTATCTAATAAATGTTTAAATAGATTGGAAATTATTTTGTTTTCCGATTTACCAGATGAAATAAAATTAAATAATATAGAGATAATTTATTCAGATTTTAAAAATGATTTTGAAACTAGTGATTTTTTAAATGGTGTAAAGGTAATAAATAAGTTTGATAGTGGAGGTAATAATAATGTTTGATAGAAGACAATATTTAAAACAATTGAATATTCAGTATTATTATTTAAAAAAGTTTACAATTAATTATTCTGGTGCTTATTTTAAAAATAAGTGTTTGAGATTCTTAAAAGAGTTGGAAGAAGAAATTGAAGTTCAAAAAAATACTATGAAAAATTACAAAGAAAAGTATCAACAAACGAGGTTAGATATATAATGGCTGTTATAGGATTACATGGAATACCTGGCTGTGGGAAAACGTTAAGTGCCACTGCCATTTGTCTTAAGCATTATAGAAGAGAAAACTTATGGATTAAACGTTTTTTTAGATATTTAACTAAAAAGCCAACGATAGTCAATAATGTTTATACAAATTACCCAGTTTGTTTGAATAAAAGAAAGAATATTTTTTCTAATGTTGTCACGATTTATGATTTAAATAATTCATATAAGTATTTAGATAATTCAATTATAATTATTGATGAAGTTCAAGCATTTTTTGATAGTTATAGAGACTTTAAGCAATTTCCAACTAGTATTTCTACTTTTTTTCAATTTCACAGACATTTTGGAATCAAAGATATTTATGTTATTTCGCAACATCCACGTAGAGTTTTAACTTATATTCGTGATGTTATTTCACAATATCATAGAATTAAGAGATTTATTAAGATTCCATTTATTCGATTTGGAATTGTGTGTTATAAATTATGTTATGAGTTCGAAGATTATACTCAATCATTTACTAGAGATAAAGAAGTTAAGAAGTTATTACAAATTAAGACTAAGTTTTATATATTTAGATTAAGAAAAACATTTAAGGCTTTTGATAGTAAATATTTAAGAGTATTTAACGAAAATAAACCTTTGATTAATAAAGGTACTTATAATTCTTATTCTTTGCCAATTGATGTTGTTCAGAGTTTAGAATCAAAATTATTTTATAGGTAGGTGAGCGCGCTATTTTATAGCGCTCACCGGTTTACACCTTTCTAACAGCGTGTAAACCGTACTATAGAACCGTACAAAATTATGTTCGTAGGAGGGTAAAACATGAGTCAGTACAATTATAATATATATAAAGGTAAAGAACAAAAACTGCAATTTAGTATAGATAATTTAAGTTTAGTAGGAGAATTTTCAAAAGGTCGTGATTACTATAAGATGTTAGTAGGTCATTACCATAATTCTGATAATTCTAATATTGTAAGAACTAAAAACGAGTTTTTTAATTTTAGTTTTATGGTGAATAGTCAATTATTTGTTCAATTAGATGGAGATTCTAATAAATGTAGATTAGAGTTTAATCCAAATAAAATTACTTTAGATACCAAGAAAGAAATTGGTTTTATACTTAGTTTTTTAAAAAATATACATTATACGCGTTTAGATTTAGCAATAGATTTATTTAATTATAAGATTTCAGATTATAAGATTGTAGATATAGGTTGTAGGAAAAAAGCATATTTCTATGGTAGAGATAACAAGTTGCAGACTATGTATTCAGGTAGTAATAAATCTAGTAAATATATACGTATATATAATAAAGCATTAGAGCAAAAGATAGAAGATTTAGATTGGTGGAGATTTGAATTACAATTACGTGATGTTTACATAGATAAATACTTAAATGATATGGTAGAGTTTTTTGAAAATATTTTCATTTTTAAGTACAACTCCATTGATAAGTATGATATGCAAGAAAATGCAATGATAGAATACCTACTCGCCGATATAAGCAGAATCAATGATTTCGCACGCAGAGAAACGAAACAAAAATATAAGCGCATTATACGAAGTTTAGAGGTAGAATCTTTAGATTTCTTCTCAGATATAATTAATGTTGCTACTCAAAAGGTGAGCAACTATCTCAACTATATATGCGATAATAAAAGTATGCCTGTGTTCTTTGATGTAAATAGGTCGTAGGGTGTTCAATAGGGGGTTAACTATCTGAAAACACAATTCAAGTGCAAGGGCGACGTAGTCGTTTATCTTGACCCTTGCACGATAGGAATTGTGTTATAATTTTATTCCCCCGTTTAACACTTATTTGATAGAGTAGGGACCAACACTTTATTTAATGCGACTTTCATTAACTATCTTCTTTTATGTCGCGAAAGTTATTGTCAATTCTAGTGGACTTTTTTGTTATAATATGATATATTAAAAAAGAAAAGAAAGGAAGAATTAATCTTCCTCTTTGGTTATTATGAAGATTGGGTTTCCATACTTGTCATTGCTTGGAATTAGTATAAACCCGTCTTCTTTTAGTCTATAAGCTTGTTCTAGTGTTATAAGACTTTGTAAGTATTTCATTTTTTCACTTCCTTTCGTTCTTTTTTAAGAACAATTTAAAAGAAACAAAAAAGGGAACGAATTGCAATAAACGTGAAATAAAAATGCAATAAATAAAATTAGTAAGTCCCCTCTTCGACTTTTATTAGATAGGAGAGTATAAAAGAATAAAAATGTGTGATTTTTATTCTTTTGAGGGTTTTTCTTAGTGTTAACTTATGGTATAATTATTATATAAATATAAGATAGGGAGTTGTTAATTAAATGGATTTAGATTCAGATTTATCAGCAATAATTTTTGTTGCTTTTTGTGTATTCTTAATCATAATAGCATTTAGATTCTTTATATTCTGTATAATTGAAGATGTAAAAACGCATAATGAAATGAAAATTAATGATAGATATTTAGAAAAAGAAGCTGAATTAAAAGAATTAAGAGAACATAATATTAACATAACACAAAAAAAAGATTGACAATTGTTCAATCTTTTTGTATACTTTAATCAGAAAGTTATTATTTTTGACTTAATTTTATCAACACCCAAGGTCGATTTTAGTTCGACAAAATAAAATTATAGTCAACTTCCGATAATTGATATTATGACATTTTTAAGATTATTTTATTCAATAGCGTTAGTGATATCCTTACTAGTTATATTAAATCTTATATTGTTTTCTACAACTCCTGAATAAAAATACAATTCATATATTTCTTTTTTAGCAACACTATATTCTAATATATAAGTAATAGTTTCATCCTTTTTAATTATATTAGTATTATTATTATAACTATTTGGAATTTGAACTTTATTTATATCATATAGTTTAAACATTTCATCTGATTTAATTGTAACAGTGTTATCTCTTTTATTAGTCATTTTAACTTTGATTCTCAATGTTTGATGTGTTTCATTATAAATTACTTCATTTACAAGTAATTCAATATCATCTGCAATTGCCTGTTCATTTACGCTATATTCTGGTTTGATTGGTATTTTGTTGGAACAACCAATCATTGTAAATGCTAAAAGTGTAATAATTAGAAAACTAAATATTTTTTTTATAATATCACTTCCCCTTCCCTATTATATTAGTTTATCTAAATATGATTCCCCAATCATTGGAGGATCTACTTCAAAGTTATCTGCTATAGTGGCACCAATATCTGCAAATGTTGACATAATTGGTAAATTTTTTTGTTCTCTAAATACTCTACTATAAATAATTACTGGAGTATTTTCTCTTGTATGATCTGTTCCTGAATACGTTGGATCATTACCATGGTCTGCTGTTATAATAAGTAAATCATCATTATTCAAGTTATTTAACATCATTGGTATTTCTACATCAAGTTCTTCAATGGCATTAGCATATCCTAAAGAATCTCTTCTATGACCATATAATGTATCAAAATCATTTAAATTAGCAAAACATAAACCGGTAAAGTTCTTATTCATTACTTCAAGTACTTTATCTACAGCTTCTTTGTTTGAATGAGAAGTAAGTTTTTTAGTTATTCCTTCTCCATCAAATATATCATATATTTTACCAACTGATATAACACTTAATCCTTTATCACTCAACTTGTTTAAGATAGACTTAGTAGGTGGTTTTAATGCAAAATCTCTACGATTTCCTGTTCTTTTAAAATTATCCTTATTGTTACCAATAAATGGTCTTGCAATAATTCTACCAACTTTCCATTCATCTTTAGTAGTTATATTTCTAATGATTTCACAATATTTATATAACAAATCTACTGGAATAACTGCTTCATGTGCTGCTACTTGTAAAACGGAATCTGCTGATGTATAAATAATAAGTGCACCAGTCTTTATATGCTCTTCTCCCAATTCTTTAATTATTTCAGTACCAGATGCTGCACAATTACCAATAACTTTTCTTCCTGTTTGAGTTTCTATTTCTTTAATTAATTCATCTGGAAAACCATGTTCAGTAAATGTTTTAAATGGTACTTCATTTCTTAAACCTACTATTTCATAATGACCATTTAATGTATCTTTTCCCTTGTTATTAGGTCTTGCAATAGTATAGTATGCTTCAACATCATCATCTTCATTCATATTAATAGTGTCTAAAAAACCTAGTTTTTTAAGATTAGGTATAAACAAATTATGCTTATCATTAATATGTTTCAATGTATTAGCACCTATATCTCCATAATTTACTGCGTCTTGTGCTTCACCAACACCAAGTGAATCACAAACTATTAAAAATACTCTTTTAAATCTCATAATAATCCTCCCTATCTTGTATGGTATTTTAAATAATCATTTTTTACTTTTTCATTACTTACATGTGTATATATAGTAGTAGTACTAATATCAGAATGCCCAAGTAATTCCTGTATACTTCTTAAGTCTGCACCTTGATTTAACATATGAGTAGCAAATGAATGCCTAAGCATATGAGGTGTAACTCTTTTATTTAACCCTTGTTTCTTTACTATTTTATTAAGTTCTAATCCAAAACTTTCTCTGCTAATAGCTTCACCCTTACTATTCAAAAACATATAATCAGTGAGTTTACCTTTTAAGAAAGATCCTCTTATATCTAAATACATTCCTAAATACTTTAAAGCATACTTATTAATAGGAACAATTCTTTCTTTAGAACCTTTACCAAAGACTCTAACTACTTTATTAGTAAAATCTACATCTTGCATTTTTAAATTAGTAAGTTCACTAATTCTTATACCAGTAGCATATAAAACCTCAAGTATTGCTTTATCTCTGTAATCTTCTTTAGTATGAAGTGGAATGTCTAATAATTTATCAACCTCATTTACAGTCAATACATCAGGTAACCTTTTCTTCATCTTTGGCCTATCAATATTCTCACAAGGATTAATATCAATCCTTTTATCCTTTACTAGATATATATAAAAGTTATTAATTGAAGTAATACTATTTGTCTTAGAACTAACACCTTTATCTTTAAAATAATTAGTAAGAAAGTCCATTATATCTTGTTGTGTTACATCAAATAAATTAATATTCTTATTTAACATATACTTTTCAAAAACAATTAGACTATATTTGTATTTTTCTATTGTTCTAGGACTTAGATTCTTTTCATATTTTAAATAATCAATATAATCCAAAATAAATGTATTAACTTCATACTTATCTTCCATATTATACCTCAATATAATTATAGCATATAAAACACTTTATTCGCAATATAACCATTAAACTTTATAAAACAAAAAAAGCCAAACGGCTTTATCTTTTTAAAAATGAAAGTATTTTTCTTTTTATTCCTGTTTTTTCAGGTTGTGTTTCTTCAAAATATGTATCTTTTCCTTCTAATTGATTTTTTCTAATTTTATATAAATCATCTCTACTCCATTCAGGGCAGTCTTCAATTTTAACAAATACTTTTTTAAATATTTCATGTTCACTTTCTGAAACTGTACTTGCAATTTTATATGAGTTAGTCCTCCATTCGTATTGATCAGACCTATTATTTAGTTCTAGTTTAAATTCTTCTTCAGAATCATGTGCAAAAGATATATAAATAGAGTCACCAATAATATCAACTGAAACATCTGAATTCATCGGCTTAATATCACGAACATAATAATCAAAAATTCTGTTATATTGAAGTACCACATCATAAAGTTGCAAAATTGTATTTCCTAAAATCAGTAATATTTGTTTTCCTTGTGAATCAGATATCAAAGGACATATAATACATAAATCATCATCTTCTTTAAAGAATAGTGCATTATCAAGTTTATTATTATATTTAGTATTATATTTAGTATTAAAATCTATTTTTATCTTATTTTCATCCTTAAAATCATTATCAACAACTATATTTGTATAACCTAAACCATTACGTTTTGATATCGACGTAAGTTGTCTCTCATATGATTCTATAACATTCTCGTAATGTTCTCGTTTTCTTTTTATTAATTGAGCAACATCATATAAAGAAATACAATCATCATCTTTGTTAGGTTCAGAGAGTAATACATTTTTTATTTCTTTTAAGATTTCAGTTTTAGTCACTCGTTTTTCATGATTGATTTCAAAAACATAAATATCAGCATGTCTCATATATAAACTCTTCCTTTCAGTTAAATAATTTTGAGTATATTATACCAAAAACAACGATAAAAATAAAGAAAAAGTTAAAAAAGAAATATTTTAAGAATAATTGTTTGTAATATATAAATATATTTGATAAAATATATATGAATGGAAGTGTTAGTATGAATGAACCATTAGCAATAAAACTAAAACCTAAAACTTTAAAAGATGTTTTAGGACAAGAAACATTAATTGGTAAAGATAAAATTATATCTAATATGGTTAAAAATAAAAAAATATTTTCAATGATTTTATATGGAGAACCAGGTATTGGTAAGACTAGTATAGCTACCGCTATTGTAAATGATTTAGGTATGAATTATCGTTTTTTAAATGCAGTTATTCATAAAAAGCAAGACTTTGATATAGTAATTGAAGAAGCTAAAATGTATGATGGAATGATTTTAATTGTAGATGAGATTCATAGATTAAATAAAGATAAACAAGATATACTTCTTCCATGTTTAGAAAGTGGTCTTATTACTCTGATTGGTCTTACTACTTCTAATCCGTATCATGCAATAAATCCTGCGATAAGAAGTAGATGTCAAATATTTAAACTAGTTCCTCTTAGTGAAGGAGATATATTAAAAGGACTTAAAAAAGCTATTAAAACAGAATATTTAAAAGATATTAAAATAACTAATGATGCTTTAAAATATATTGCTAAAATATCTAAGTATGACTTAAGATTTGCTTATAACTTACTTGAAGTATCTTATTATTATAATAAAGATCATAGTGTTAGTGTAGATACTATTAAAAGTATTAATAATACTTCAGTTATTACTGGTGATAAGAATGAAGAAAGTTATTATAACTCTCTTAGTGGGCTTCAAAAGTCTATTAGAGGATCAGATGTTAATGCTGCCCTACACTACTTAGCACAACTTCTTATCATGGAAGATTTAAGTATTATTTTTAGACGTCTTTCTGTTATCTGCTACGAAGATATTGGGTTTGGTAATCCTTCGATTGGACCTAAACTTAATGCTGTTATTAATGCCTGTGAAAGAGTTGGTTTACCAGAAGCTAGAATTCCTCTTTCTAATATAGTTATTGAGATGTGTTTATCACCAAAAAGCAATAGTGCTTATCTTGCAATAGATAAGGCTATGAATGAAATAAAAGAACATGCTATTGGAGAAGTACCAAATATAATAAAAAGTCCTAACATTGGCTATTTATACCCTCATAATTATCCAAATAGTTTGGTCAAACAAAATTATATGCCAGATAAAATAAAAGATAGTATTTATTACTATCCTAAAGAAACCTCAAAATATGAAAAATCATTAAAAGAAGTGTATGAAAAAATAAATAAAATAATAAAGTAACAAAAGATGCCTTATTGTCTCATACTAAAAAATAAAGAAGGAATAGATACTACTCTATTCCTTCTTTTAATACATTAAGCTCTTCAAGTGAAAGTCCAGTATACTTAGCAATAACATCTAAAGTTAAATTATCTTGAATCATCTTAAGAGCAGTTTCTCTTGCTTTTTTTAAAAAAATTAAAAAACAAAGCAGATTTTGCTTTGCTTTTGATTAATCCATAATTGCTTTTATTTCTTTATAAATATCTTTTACATTGATATCTTCTGATGTATGTTTATGTCTACGTTTTAATTCTACAAGATCACTATATACTTTCTTACCAATTGTAACTCTAATAGGAATTCCAATTAAATCCATATCATTAAATTTAACACCTGGTCTTGCATCTCTATCATCAAGTATTGTATCTATACCTTTGCTCATTAATTCGTTATATAGATCTTGTGCCACTTCATTTTGTAATCTATCATTTTTATCAATTAAAACTATTGCTACTTTATATGGTGCAACTGAAAGTGGGAAAATAATACCGTTTTCATCATTGTTTTGTTCAACAAGTGAAGCAAGTACTCTTTCTACTCCGATCCCATAACAACCCATAAGTGGATATTGTTCTTCATTATTTTGATCTAAATACTTTAATCCTAATGCTTCACAATACTTAGAACCAAGTTTAAATGTATTAGCAATTTCAATTGATTTAGCTATTTCTATTTCACGTTGGCATTCAGGACAATGATCACCTGAAATAGCAAACTTAATATCTGCCACTTTATAACCAGGCATAATATCTCCAACATTAAAATCTTCATAATGATAATCTGTTTTATTGGCACCCACTAAAAAGTCTTCCATAAGTACTACTTCTTTGTCAACAATAACTGGTATACTTAAATTATATGGACCAACAAATCCAATATCAGCACCTGTTATTTCTTTGACTTCTTCTGCGCTTGCAAGGTTTATATCAACTGACTTAGTAGTTCTTCTTAACTTATAATCATTTATTTCCCTAGTTGCAGGAATTATACAAGCATAGAATTCTCCTCTTTCATTTTTATAAATCATAGTTTTAGTAAGTTTATTTATATCGTATCCAAAATCTACTAGTGCTTTAATTGAACCAGTATTTGGTGTATGAACTAATTTTTTTTCTTTTTCTGATACTGGTACTTTATCAAATACTGGAATTACATCAAATACTTCATTATTCGCAGCATAACCACAATTCTTACAATAAACTATGCTATCTTCACCAATATCTGCGATTGCTTGGAACTCTTCGGATAAAAGTCCCCCCATAACACCTGTATCAGCTTCTACTATTTTATAATTAATACCACATCTATCAAATATTCTACGATATGCATTATACATTTTTCTATATGAATTATCTAATCCTTTTTCATCTTTATCGAATGTATAAGCATCTTTCATAATGAATTCTCTTACTCTAATTAACCCATATCTTGGACGGGCTTCATCTCTATATTTATTGGCCATTTGATAAATATTAAATGGCATATCTTTATATGATTTTATCATGCTAGAAGCAGCATTAACAAATAACTCTTCATGAGTTGGACCAAGTACATACTCTCTATCATTTCTATCTTTTAAAGTAAACATACTATTACCAAAGTTTTCTTTTCTTCCACTTTGTTCGTATACTTCACCAGGTATCAAACAAGGCATAGAAAGTTCTAAAGCTCCAGCATCATTCATTTCTTCTCTAATGATTTGTTCTATGTTATTTAATACTTTTAATCCCATAGGCATGTACATATAAATCCCACTAGAAACTTTTTTAATCATACCGCTTTTTACTAATAAATTACTACTTACACAATCTTCGTTTTTTACATCTTCTCTTAAAGTGTAAAAAAAGTTTTCACTTAACTTCATTTAGTCACATCCTTTACTATATATTTTACTACATTTATATTTTAGCATTATTTTAACTTTTTGTATACTTTTCTATAAAATCTTTTTTATATTCTTCAAAACTATCATTATTTATTGCATCTCTTATCTCTTCGGTTAGTTTAGTTAGAAATCTAATATTATGAATTGAAAGAAGTCTTTGGCCTAGCACTTCATCAACACTAAATAAATGTCTTATATAAGCTCTTGTATAATTTTTACAGCAATAACAATCACATGAGTCTTCAACTGGAGTAAAATCTTCCTTAAACTTAGCATTTTTAAGGTTCATTTTACCATTTCTTGTAAAAGCATTACCATGTCTTGCTATTCTTGTTGGTAAAACACAATCAAATATATCTACTCCTCTTTCTACTCCCTCAAGAATATCTAGAGGATCTCCAACTCCCATAAGATATCTTATTTTATCAGTAGGTAGAAAATCTATACAATTATCAATCATTTCATACATTGTTTTTTTATCTTCTCCTACTGAAGTACCTCCGATTGAATAACCATCAAAGTTCATTTTTACTGTTTCTTTAGCGCTATATTCTCTTAAGTCTTTAAACTCTCCGCCTTGTACTATTCCAAATAACATTTGATTATCATTCTTATGAGTGTCTTTACCACGTTTTGCCCATCTTAAAGTTCTTTCAACACTATTTTTCATATATTCATGAGTACACGGGTAATATGGACACTCATCAAAGCTCATTATAATATCTGCTCCGATTTTATTTTGTATCTCAATTGATTTTTCTGGTGTTAAGAATAAATTTGAACCATCAATATGACTCTTAAACTTAACACCTTCTTCACTAATATCTTTAGGATTAGCAAGAGAAAACACTTGAAACCCTCCAGAATCAGTAAGCATTGGTCTATTATAGTTCATAAACTTATGAATATCTCCGGATTTTTCTATAATATCTGGTCCTGGTCTTAACCAAAGATGATAGGTATTAGCTAAAGTTATTCCCGTATTACAAGCATATAGCTCTTCAACGGAAAGAGTTTTTACAGTAGCACGTGTTCCAACAGGCATAAACATCGGAGTATTAAAGTCTCCATATTTACTATGAATGACTCCATATCTTGCTTTTTTATCATTTTTTAATAATTCATATTTCATCTTACTCATATTATTACCTACTTTTTACTCTTTTTTTTGCGAGTTTATAACCGAATATATCTTTAATAATTGGTAGTTCTAAATCAACAGGAACATACTCAATATGAGCTTCTTTTAAACAATTAATCATATATTCACCATCTTCGAATGATATTCTAATTAAGTCATCAAAAAACTCTACATATAATGCTTCAGTATCGAATATTACACTATATTCATTATTACAAGCTACTACTTTATTACCTACTAAATCATTTATTTCTTGTTTCATATATTTTTTATTTTCTTTTAATAGTTCAGTATCATAAAGATTAAAATAATCTTTTATACCATTATATAATTCTTCAATTGTCATTTTTATTCTCATAATTCAAAGTCTCCTAACATCATAGAATCTCCAAAAGAGAAGAATCTATATTTTTCTTTTACTGCACAATTATATGCATTAAGTATTATATCTTTACTAGCAAATGCACTAACTAACATAACAAGAGTAGATTTAGGTAAGTGAAAATTAGTTATTTGTGCATCTATTGCTTTAAACTTATAACCAGGATATATAAATATATTAGTTTCTTCATGAGTTGGAACAAATTTATTATATTTAGTCATTACTGACTCTAATGTCCTGGTAGTAGTAGTCCCAACGCTTATTATTCTTCTTTTTTCTTCCTTAGCTTTATTTAATATATCACAAACATCTTTAGTAATTTGATACTCTTCATAATGCATATTATGTTCTTTAACATCAGAAACCTTTACCGGTCTAAATGTTCCAAGTCCTACATGAAGAGTAACATAACAAACTATTATACCTTTCTTTTCAATTTTATCAAGTAACTCTTTAGTAAAATGAAGTCCAGCAGTAGGTGCAGCAGCAGAGCCACTATACTTAGCATAAACTGTTTGATATCTATCCTTATCATCAAGCTTTTCATGAATATAAGGAGGAAGAGGCATTGTACCAAGTTCATCAAGTATCTCAAGAAGTATACCAGAATAAATCATCTTAAAATGACATATTCCTTCATCTAATACTTTAACACACTCACACTTTAACTTATCGGAAAATTTAACAACAGTTCCTACTTTAATTCTTCTGGCAGGTTTTACTAGGCATTCCCATATATCATTTTCTAATTCTTTTAATAACAATAATTCAATTACAGCATTGGTTTCTTCCTTAATACCAATTATTCTAGCAGGTATAACTTTAGTATTATTAAGTACTAAAACATCCCCTTTATTTAGGTAATTAATTATATTAAAAAAATGTTCATGTTTTATTTTACCAGTATTCCTATCAACAAGCATCAATCTAGAATCACTCCGATTAGCAAGAGGAGTCTGTGCAATTAATTCTTCTGGTAAATAATAATCAAAATCATCTGTTTTCACAATATCACCAACTTCTAGAATATTTTACCACATTTTAAAGCATTTTGAAAGTATTTCATTTCATCAAATAATAAAAGATAGCGAAATGCTATCTTATCTAATAAACTTTTTTGTTAAAACAGTTCTAGATACTAAATGTTCATTATTTAAACGATGTTCTCTTAAGTCATTATGACATTCATTAAATATTTCATTCATATTTTCAAGTGATGCATATTTATATTCTCTAAAACCTTGAAAATATGTGCTCATAAATTTCGTTTTTGTATCATAACCACTTTTTGAGGATGTAATATCATCTAAAATCATACCAAATTCTGATACTGATGGTACTTTATTAATTACTTGTTCTGCAAAGCCAAAATATTCAAAAATATTAGTATTTTCCTTAATTAGTCTTACTAATTCATTTCTTTTATTCATTATTTTTTTATATTTATTTTCTTTTTTTGCGACTTCTACATAATCTTCGAAAGCAAGTTCCATTTCAATTTCAGTTCTAAGTTCAAAAAGTAGATTATCAATATATCCTAAATAAGTAATATATAGTTTTTCCTCTCCAATTATTTCTAGTTCATTTCTTCCACCACAATGAATAGTTTTATTGGTTAGATCAAGTTCTATTGATGTTCTAGCAAAATCATCAGATAGTTTTTTTAACTGTTCATTATTCTTTTTCATTTCCTCTTTATAATTCTTTTCAATTTCATTAAATTTTTCCATAATTAGTTCTCCTTTCATGTTGCCTATATAATACAACAATTTATAGTATTATTCAAGGTTTTTCATTTAATTTACTATAATAATCAACATAATCCTTATCATAAAAAGATATCTTTCCTTTTGGTAGTTCTAGAATTCTTTCTATTCCTAGATTATCTACAAACTCAGGATTATGTGATACCACTAACATAGTGCCTTTAAAATCTCTGAAAGTTTCTGCAATTATTTTTTGAGTGGTAGGGTCTAAATGATTCGTAGGCTCATCAAGTATTAAAAAGTTTGCTCCAGAAAGAGATAGTTTAGCAAGTGCTACTCTACTTTTTTCACCAGGTGATAATACTTTTACTTTTTTAAATACTTCATCATTATTAAATAAAAATCTACCTAGATGATTTCTTAATTTTTCATTGCTCAATTTATATTCCGAAAAGTTCTCCATAATAGTTTTATCGTCTTCAAGTAATTCATGTTCTTGTGCATAATAACCAATATCAGTTTTATTTCCTATAACAATTCTACCTTTATCTACTTGTAACTGATTAATTATTAATTTTAGTAATGTGGATTTACCTACTCCGTTTTTACCAACGATTAAGAACTTTTCTCCTCTTGAAAGTGAAAAAGATAAATCTTTAATAATAGGTTTTTTATTATCATAAGAAAAGCTTATTCTCTCAACCACTAAAGGTATTTTAGATCCCTCTCTATTAATAGGAATATCTATCTTAGCTTTCTTATTCTTTGGACCAATTTCTATCTTATTATTAAGCAATTTTTCTAATTTTTTCTCTCTATCCTGAGCCATTTTCTTTCTATTACCAGAGCTATTAGAATAATGAAGAACTATTTCTCTTAACTTATTTTCTTCTTGTTGCTGTAATTTCATTTGTCTTTCTAATGCTTTTTCATGTTCAGTATGAAGTTTAATAAACTTATCATAATTACCATCATATAACTCAAATTTCTTACTTATTTTATCTAAATATAATATTTTATTTACTACTTTGTTTAAAAAATCTATATCATGGGATATTATGTAAACACTACCATTATATGACTTTAAATAATTAATTACATAATCTTTAGTATCTTTATCTAAGTGGTTAGTAGGTTCGTCTAAAAGCATTACCTCAGGTTTAGAATAAAGAAGTTTAGCAAATGCTATCTTTGATTTTTGTCCACCAGATAACTCATGTATTTTCTTATCTAAAAGACTATCATCAATATTCATACCATCAATTATTTTTAATAAAATACTCTCTGCGTTATATTGATCCCAATAAACAAGTCTCTTTTGTATTTTATCTATCTTATTAAATATATCTTTTTGTTCTTTTAAAAAAGCATTACCGAGTCCTTCATAACAATCTTGTAACTGATTATTTAACTTATCAATAGGTCTTGCACTCATTAAATAGTCTAAAACACTTATATCCAAACTCTCTAAATCATCTTCGATAACTTGAGGCAACCACTCAACCCTTGCATTATTCTTAAAAGTTATTTTACCCTTATCAGGATACTCTTTACCCATAATTATTTTAAATAAGGTAGTCTTACCTGCACCATTTAATCCAATTACTCCAACTTTTTGATTTTCATCAATTTGAATATTTACATCATTAAATAGTTCTTGATTACCAAATGACATTGAAAGATTTTTTATATTCATATTATCAGTCCTTTTTCTAGATAATTATAACATCAAACATAAAAAAACAAAATACTTTAAAAGTATCCTGTTTTATAAATCACCCTTATAAAAATAAATATTCATTGCATCTTCACTATATGTTGGTTTAGAAATATCAATATTAAGATAATTAGATATATAATATATTAAGTATTGTGATGCCACAAGTAGATCAAACTCAGATAATATTCCATCATAACGGCTTTCAATTATTAGATTTTTATCTTTAGATAAATACTTTAATAACTTTTTTTCATAATCACTTATATTCTTTTGTCTAAAATAAATATTTTTCTTAGTACTTAAATGTTCATAGTTAATAAATCTTCCATGAGAAAAGTTCTTTTTTTCATGGATTATGCAACTATAAATACCTGATTCAATTATTTTGCTTTCTAAATCAAAACTTGCGCATTCTGTAAGATCTCCGGTAAATATATTAAAACAATCACCAACTTCAAAGAAATCTTTTATAAATTCATTATTACTAAAAAAATCATTAAAGTATCCTTTCCAATAATTAAGACATTCTCTAATAAAAGGTAAAATATCCTCTCCATTCTTGTCAAAATATAGTTTTAAAAACAAACTAGCAGGAGAAAGAACTCCTTCGAATGATAAAAAACCTCTTTCTTTTCCTTTGTTAGTACTACTCCGATAAGATATTACATTCGTTTTTGATATATTTGCTTTTGTAACTACTTTTTGTATTTCTCCCTTAGTAATAATATATTTATTCTTAGTTATCAAATCACTAGAACATAACACATCATTAGTGGTGCCAGAATAAGAAAATAAAAATAATGAATCTACTTGAGTATTGTTTCTATAGTAAAAGTTTCTTGGTAATAAAGCCAAAGTATTAATACCATATAACTCATTAATAACTTTAGAAGAAAACTTTGCTCCCGCAAAAGATCCACCAGTTCCTATAAAAATACTATTATTAAAACTCTTAAAATCTATTTTTACAAGTTTGTCATAAGCACTACTATTAATTGCATTAATAACTCTTGTCTCTAAATTATTTATATTTATATTACATCTTTTTATTTGTTTTCTTTTTACAACATCAAAATCATCACAAGAACATTTACCATTAATAGACTTAATTCTATAAAGATTATTAAGATGCCCTCTTGCTCCAAACTTTTTTACAACCTTTTTAGTCAGTTTTGTTGCCTCATCAAATGTTTTATTAACAAAATCTTCATCAATAATATAATCATTATTTATATATGAAACAATAAAAACCGAAAAGAATGCATCACCTGCTCCAGTAGAATCTAATTCTTTTGATGGATTAACGACTTTTTTATCAATAATTTTATTATCAAACACAAAAGATGAGCCATTCTTTCCTTTTGTTACAATTATCATTTTAGGAGTAAATAAATTATATAAATCACCAAGATCATCTATAGAAAATCTATTATATAAATACTTTTCTACTCTTTCATTCAAGTTGATTAAATCAAACTTATTACTTATTTTATCAATAATTTCTTCATTAGTATAATTATCTAATTCAAAATATTGTCCTAAATCTAACATTTTTATATTGTTACAACTATCCATAATAAATTGATTCTTTGTATTTAGATTATCAAATACTAAAACATCATCATTATTTATTTTATTAGTAATAGAAGTACAATCTATTTTACTTTCTTCATACCACCTTTTTTCATTACACAATGAACATCTTTTTTTAGACTTAAACTCCAATTTACCATCAGAATTGTTATAAGAAACATGAAAAAGACGTGTTTTTATATCGTTAATAACTTCAATATTTGAAGTATCTACACCAAGAATACTTAAGCTATCAATTGCTATTTTACCGGCCATATCATTACCACACACTCCATAAACTGAAGTATTAAAACCAAGTTTTGAAATATTAGCAATTATATTATGTGAAGTCATTCCTCCATTTACTCCGACAAGCTTACCGTTTTTATAATAATAATCTGTTACTAAATCTCCAATACTTATTATTTTCATATACTCCTCCATCAAATCAAAACAATTTATCTCTTGCTTATATTATAAATCATTAATAAAGAAAAGCACAAGAAAAAAAGATCTCAAGCAAGATCTTTTTCGATATTCTATTTTAATTTTTTAATATTATTATTTAAGGCATAATTTGAAACCGCTACAAAATTATCATCATAAGGATAAATACTTTGACCAAACTTTAACCACATTTCTGACCAACTATTTCCTTCTTGAAGTAGTTGTTTTACAAGTTTATTATCCATAGTTTTATTACCTTCTTGATGGTTTAAATCAACACAACCTTCCTCATCATATAACTTACTTTGCAAATCACATTCTAATTTATCACATTGGTATGCAAACATTGCTTCTTTGGTTTTATGTGAGTCAAACTCTAAAAATAATTCCTCAATTTGTTTACCATCTAGTAAACCACAAAGTATTTCTTTAACAGCATCATGTTCAATTCTTATTTTTTCCTCTTTTGGTATTTGAAATTGTGTTAAATCTCCGATAATTGTTTCTCCAAGTTCATGGATTGCTAACATAAAAATTACTTTCATAATATCTACATCATATTGATATTCTGATTTCATTGCAATTGCAAGCATTTGAACACCAAAAATATGCTCTGCTACACTTTCTAATCTTTCTCTTTTTACATTCCAATCTTTCCAACCAGTTCTTATTATATTTTTTAATTTGTTACATATAACATAATAATTTACTACATTTTCTTCTTTTGTCATAATTTCTCTCCTTTATTGATAATTATCATATTATATCAAGTAAAAAGAGTCAAGAAAAAGATTTCAAACGAAACCTTTTAATTATTATTAAACTGTACTGACATATAATGTGATGTTTTTTCTGAGGTAAGAATTACTGTCATAAAATCATCAGATATTTCATAGCTAAACTTCCCGTTTTGTCTTAGGTCTTCTATTTCTTCATCTTTACCTTCTAAAAACTGAGTATTCAAAATATCTTCTTTAAGTTTATTAACATCTTTAAAAATATCTTCCACATCTAATTTCTTTTTAGAATAAGCTTTATTATCTTTATATACTACATAATACTCATCATCTACTTCTTTAGTAGTCACACCCATTTCTTTAAGATTCTTTTTGTAAGTATTATAATCTCTTCCTTCAAAAGTAACAAAATATGGAACAAATTTATCTTTAAATACACTTTTAGAACATTCATATGAGTATAGATAAGGTTTTATTTCAAATATTGGATTTGTCTCATAATCATAAAATTTAAATTCACTATCACTAAGAGATAATTCACCATATAGCATAACGCCTTTATCATTCTTCTTATATGAATCAGGTATTTTCTTAGCCTCATCATAATATACTTTATATATTTCTTTTAATACTTTATTAGTAATCTTTGAATCTTTATTAGCATCAAGAAAATCTTTTTCTGTATCATATGAATAAGAAATATAAAAATAATCATTTTGATATCCTTCATAAGAAGCATCAGACTCTTCATCATTATATACCCCAGTCAAAGTAAGAGGCATTATATTCTTATATCCAATATTATCATTCTTATAAATATTTTTACCATCTTTAAATCTATCAAATACTGCGATATATTTATAATACTCTTTCATATCAATTTCAATAGTTTCATCTTTAATAACTAAAAATATAGACTCTTGATCAAAATAATAAACATAATTTCCTTTGTTATACTCATCTATTAATATTCTTATCATATCATCAGGACTTTCATCTTTATCATACAAAATCATTCCATTATAATAACTCTTTAATATAATTGACTCAATCGGAGCATTATCTACGAAAAGTTCTTCGAATGATAAATCTTTTTCATCTTTTAAATTATAATTAAGTCCATAAAAGATAGATTTATCTTCATCTTTTTTAGTAGAATACTCACATGAAATAGATAAAACATTGCTATAACTAGCTCGAGCATAACAATAACCATAATTATCTTTCTTTGCAAATGATTTAACTTGTTTTAATACATCAGCATTAATTTTATCTTGATATTTTGAATTTTTTAGACCATCAATAACTTCGTAACCAAAAGAATCATCTTTAGATATTTCATATTCTTTAGAATCAATTTTTAAATCATTAGTATTATACTTACCATTTAAATCAATTGCATACTTAGTTCCTATCTCTTTTTTATTTTTTTCTTCATACTTTAAAACAAATTCTTTATGATTTTCTTTATATATTAAATACGCTGTAGTACCTCCGAAACCAAGTAATAAAACTATTATAACTATTATTAATAACTTCTTATTTAACTGGAACATAACCGGCCTCCATAGCTAGTTTTTGTCCTTGTTCACTAAGCATTGCATTAACTAATTTTCTAACATTACTATCTTCTTTAACATTCTTATTAATAACTATATAATACGAAGTAAGAAGAGGATAACTTCCATCTCTAATAGTATCAAAATTAGGTTTAACTCCATCAATTCCTAAAAACTTAATATTATCATTAGCATACATTACATTAGCATAATAGTAATAAGAATATGCAATAGCACGTTTATCATCTTTATAATCTGCTACATAATCTATTACACCGCTCATCGTAGGAACATATTCTTTTATTGTAGGACTCTTAATCTTTAAATCTTTCATTACTAATTCTTTTAAACCAGTTTGAGAACCACTTGTATCAGGTCTTTGATATGCAAGTATTTTAGCATCATCTCCACCAAGATCTTTCCAATTAGTAACATCACCAGTATAAATAGATTGAACTTGTTTTAAAGATAAATTATCTACTTTATTTTCTTTATTTACAAAGAATACAAATCCTTCATTTACTACTGGTATTATATCTACATCAACATCATTCTTATCAAGTAAATCTTTCGCCGTTTTTGATGGATATGTAACAATTATTAAATCAGTTTCCCCTTTAGCAAGCTTTTCATAAGCAGGATGAGTATTAGTATAATCAATCTTTATATCACTATCAGTAAAATACTTAACATACTTATCCATAAGTGGTTGTGTGGCAAGAGAAGCATCAACTCTAGGAAGCTCTTCTTTAGTAAACATTCCCTTATAATCTTCTTTCTTGGTAAAATACTTATACGAATAATAACTAGATACACTAAATATTGCAATAAATACTAATACTATCAATATAAATAAAACATTCCCTTTAAGATTACTTTTCTTTTCCTTTGTTTTGTTTTTAGTATTATCGTCCCTAATTTTATCAAGATTAACTTCTTTTGTTTTTTCTTGTTCTTTTAAGCTTTCTTGTTTTTGTTTGTCTTTTTTCAATCAAATCACCTCTCAATTATAATATATCATAAAAAAATAAAAATAGATATATTCTTAATTATAAGAAGTGTAAACAAAAGTAAAAAAATATTAAAAAGACAATTATCTTTTTAATATTCTCTTTAATTTATGATCCATATCATTAACAACATCAGATGCTTGATTTAAGTTTTCAAAACGAGGAACTTTTCCTAAAGATTCTTCAAGTCCAGCGAGACGATTAGTCCTGATAAACATCATCCTAAGATTAGATATCATTCTATCAACATATGTTTTATCAATATAATCAATACTCATTTCCATATGTTCGAAATCTATTATTTTAACATCGCCATTATCTAAAATCATAAAGTTTTTATTATGAATATCTAAGTACAAAATACCATTATCATATAATTCTTGTAAGTTGGTAATTATCTTTGAATAAGCTTTAGTTGGCAACATTAATCCTTCATCAACACCATTACTATAATACTCATTCATATCAAGAGCTTCAGGATAAAAAACAATTTCTTGTCCAATTACTCTACCATCGAGAGTTACTACTCCGGTTGGAAAATCAGTATTTTTAATATTAGGTTGTTTTCTTTGTAATCTAGATACTAATCTATCCTCAATAATACCTTCTTCTTCAGGATCTTTAAATTTTTTAAATATTCTAAGTGCTTTGTTAGGATCGTATTCTGTTTGATATATAAATACTCCTTCTTGAGAACTATCATACGATTCAAATAGTGTTGCCATACTTCTCATAGTCTCATCTTTAAGTAATCCAAAATCATAATTATTTTCTAACTTGAAAGCGATATTTCTAATATTATCAAACTTTTCACCATATCTATTTACAAAACCAAAATATACTTTAAAATCATTCATAATACTCCCCCTTAAATTGACAAAATTATATCATAAAACGAACAAAATGTCAATCATTTACCTATTATTTATGTTTTTAACGTATATTAATAAAAATGTGATAAAAGTCACTAACAAGATTAAAATAATTATACTTAAATAAAACATTTTACTACCTCGATTCTTTATTTTTTGGACTTTATAATAATATCACATTTTAAAAAGTTATACAATAGTTAATTTTGTAAATCACTATTTTTAATTATGTAAATACTACCATTTTTATAAAAACCATAAAATATATTATTAAGATCTTCTTTTATATTATTTTTTAACCAAATTAAATCTTTATCTAATAAATCTAATACTTCATAATTAATTGAACCCTCGACAATAATAGGAAGAGGAAATGTTTTATCTTTCTTTTCTTCATCTTTAGTAAAAGTAGTTAAATTACCATTAGTTTCAAGTATTGCATACTCTACGTCTTTAATATCACTAATATTATTTTGACGAAGTTGAGTAAGTAAATCATCTAGGTTATATCTTTGTTTTACCATTTCTTTTATCATGATTTTACCATTATTTATTATAACCGAAGGTTTTCCATCAAACATAGTTCTAATATTTCTTTTTTTAAATGATAAGATTGCCATTATTATCTGGCATATTACAAGAAGTGTAATAGGAATAACTGAAAGTAGTATTGAATCATCAGTATTATCTATACTAATTGCTACTATTTCTGCGATTAAAACAGATACTATTAAATCTATTACTCCAAGTTCTCCGACTTCTCTTTTACCCATTATGCGATATACAAAGACTACAAAAAAATAAAAGAAAAAAGTTCTAAAAATAACTGTAATATATTCCATAAAATCACCATTATTAGTATAAAAAAAGTAATAAAAATTATACAAGTTCATATATATTACTAGGTGATACTTATGGATAATATTAAAAACTATCTAATAGCAATTGGATACTTTCTTTTAGTAGTAGCAGTCTTTGCAATAATTCTTACTATATTTAATTATTATGATATAGTAACTAATAAACTATTCAAAGTAATAAAAGTTTTAATACCCTCACTTGCTCTTTTTATTGGTGGATATAAAGTAGGAAATAATGCTAATAAAAAAGGATATATCGAAGGAATAAAACTAAGCTTAATAGTAATAGTGCTCCTATTTATGTTTTCATATTTAGGATTTAATGCAAGTTTTAATATAAGTCTTATTCTTTATTATATAATTTTAATCATATCATCAATGCTTGGTGCAATGATTGGTATAAATAAAAAAATTACTAGTGATTAGTAACTTTTTTTAATATTTCTTTATGAATATCTTCGATTGATCTAATTTCGTTATTTAAAACACAATCTATATTAATAAAATTATATTTATTAGATAACTCAAGATATGAAAGTTCTGCTAAATGAAGATGTTCATCATCTTTTTCATGATCATCTAAACTTACTCTATTCTTCTTTAATATCTTAGCATATGAAGTTGGCATATGTAAAAACAAAGTCATATCTGGTCTAATTAAACCCATCATTTCATATTCTAATTTTTCTAACCAATCATACATTTCATATCTTTTGTCTTTATCTTTAATTTTTCCTCCTTGATGTGCCATATTACTAGATACATATCTATCCATTATTACAATATAATCCTTATCTAAATATTCTTTTATTACATTAAGATTATAATATCTATCTGCAGCAAAGTAAAGACTAGCTACCTTAGCATCAACATGAGATGCTCCTTCAGGAAAATATGATTTACATATTTCTTCCTTTCCTAAATATGGACCTCCGACTATTTTACCAGTTGGAGTATCATAATTAGGACATGTTAAATAAACAGCTTTCTTTCCTAATTTATTTAAACTATCTACTAAAAGTTTGCTTTGTGTTTCTTTACCACTGCAATCGGTTCCTTCGATTACTATAAACTTACTCATTTTAACCTTGTATAATCAATCCTAAGAGATTTTGACATGGAATCGATTGATTATACTTCTCCTTTCATTCAAAATTTCTTGACTATAATCAAGAAATGA
>CAKOJO010000006.1 GCA_934090595.1 uncultured Bacilli bacterium
TTTTTATATATTTTATATACATCTTTAAGTTCTATAAATTCCATCAAAACATCTCTACTTTCTATAGTAAACAATTAAATTATATCATATATTGACAATTTTTGCGTACCAATTTATGGAATTTTACATTTCTCATAACTTTTATACAAAATCAAAAAAAGACTTATTGTTTTAAGCCTTTAATAATTAATCATTATTTATTTTTTGGAACTATTTTTTCTAAACCGCCCATATATGGTTGTAAAACTTTAGGGATATTAATGCTTCCATCTTCATTATAGTTGTTTTCTACAACGGCAATTAATCCACGAGGTGTAGCAAGTACTGTGTTTCTCGTTGTTGCAATTTGCACCAATGGAGTCAAATTCAACGCTTTCATTTTCATCAACTTCTTTCGTATTCACTTGTATTATATTTTTCTCATCTGAGGAAGCTGAAGATTGTTGCTTTCTTATTTCTTCAGCATATTTTTCTATAACGGTTTGTTTGCTATTTAATTTACGGGGTAACGCTTGTTTTACTTCTTTTCCATTTCTAAATACAAATTTTATTACATTTGGATCCAAAACATCAAACTCATCTTTTTCTCCAATTATAATTTTATCTGTAATGCTATTAAATACTACTGAATCAAATTCAGTTAATATATTTTTCTTTTTGAATATGGATTTAAATTCTCCAATTCTTCTTTTAATATCATTTTCATCTTTCATGATATTTTTGTACTCATCCAACTTTTCTTCAAGCAATAAAATTTTATTTTTAATTTCATCACTTTTTTGCACATATATATTTGAATCTATTATTCCATCTAACTTCATATCAACAAGATTAGATTCTCTATCTTTAAAAGTGTTAATTTGTTCTCTAACCTTTGCTATTTCTTTGTCATAATTATTTCCAGATAATATCTTTTCCATTGTGTCCAATAATTGATTAATAATTATAGTATGATTTTCACATACACTATTGTATGCTTGTACGAATGCTTCTTCAATTATATTTTCTTTAACATTACCTATATTCTGACAATAATTATCGTTTCTCCTCATGAATGTTCTACATGACCAAGCAACTCTTTTTGGTTGCCCTGGTTTATGTGGTGCCCAAGATCTCCTAATAAATTTTTGACCACAGCATCCACAATCAATTTTACTACTGAAAGGATACATGTGACTTTCTTTATTGAGCTTATTTTTTTCCTTATACTCACTTGTTCTTCTATCTAATAAAGCATTTGCCTTCTCCCAAATTTCTCTATCAACAATTGCTGCATGATGATTTTTAGTATAAAATTTATCTTTTTCACCATGATTAATTATTTTCTTTTTAGAAATAGGATCACTTGTATAAGTTTTACCTGTTAATAAATCACCACAATACTTTTCATTTCGTATCATTCTTGTAATAACAGTTCCTGACCACATCTTATTAGTTGGGCTTGGAATTTTCCTGTTATTTAATACTCTAGCAATTCGTGCTGTTCCCAAACCTTCCTCTACATACAGTCTAAATACTTCTCTAACAACTTGTGCTTCTTCTTCATATATGATTAATTCTTCTTTATCTTTATCGTATCTATAACCATAAGGAGCATAATGTCCAACTAATTCTCCTCTTTTCATTTTCATTCTTGCTCCCAAGGCAACACTTGAAGATATTGTAGCACTACCTTGTTGGGCAATTGCAGATAAAACAGTTAATAATATTTCTCCTTGCATCTGCATTGTATTAATATTTTCTTCTTCAAAATAAACTGCTACACCATGTTCTTTTAATAAACGAATATACTTCAAAATGTCTACAGTATTTCGACCAAATCTTGAAATTGATTTTACAAGTATCATGTCTATTTTACCTGCTAAAGCATCATCTATCATTCGTTTAAAATTTATTCTTTTGTAAACTTGCGTTCCTGAAATTGCTTCATCAGCATATATATCAACAAGTTCCCAATCAGCATTTTGTTTTATTTTTTGTTTATAATACTTTATTTGAGATTCGTAACTAGTTTTTTGTTCATCAGTACCTGTACTTACACGACAATATGCACACACTCTTAATAATTTCTTTATAAGACCTTTTATGCCATGTGCTTTTTTTGGATTAGCTGCTATAACTTTAACATTACCCACTAAAATCTCCTTTCCTCAATCAAAGTTTATAGCAAAACTTTCCTATTCAATTATAACACACATTTGAGCAGTTTTAGAATCAAATTAAACGATTTTGTGTTCCAATTTAATTTTTGCTCTAATCAATGAATATTCTTGCTCTGTTATTTTATTTAATCTTAATAATTCATTTAATAATGCTAACTTCATACTATACGCCAATACATTATTGCAATTCTTTTTTTCTAAAGTTTTATTTTCTATAAATATCTCTCCTTTTTGGTACGACAAAAAAAGGATACATAAATGTATCCATCAGTTAATCCAAAAAGAATTAGTCATAGCTAAAAGTTATTGTTCATTACTAACTTGAATGTATGCTTTTTTAAAATTTCTCATTTCATTTCCGACATCATAACCAGTCATAAACCTACTAAATTTAGGAAAATCCGTTTTCTCCATAAATAATGTTTTGTTATCTAATTTGACAATCAATTCAGTTAAAACATCTACTTGTTCAGTAAATTCAAGTTTTTTAAAGTCAGCAATAATTTTTCTACTTGTATCATTGCAAATACTATCATCATTTTTTGTCAATACTAACTTACCTGCCTTTTTTATTCTATCATTGTTTAACATTACGAATAAAAAATCAGATATTTCAGTACCTAGTGAATCATCAAACCCCATAGCAGATGGTTTAAAAACAACTCCATTACCATTACTTATAGATTTATTGCTCCATTTTTTAAATAAATCTATACAAACTTCAAGTCTGTCAGCATATTTAATATTTTCAATTCGTTTAATATATTCTAATGTTTTTTCAGAAGCATCTTGAATAAATCTAAAGTTTTCACCTTTCATCAAAATTATATCCTTTAAAAAAATGTCATCAGGTTTCTTTCCTAATAATGTTGCAATTTCAACAGCTCTTTCATAAGAAAGAATTGTTTTGCCAACTTCTATTTGTCTATAACCACTTTTACTTAATCCAAACATAGATCCTATATCTGTACAAGTATAACCTTGTTCTTCTCTTTCTCTTCTTAAATCCTCTAACATATAATCATCTCACTTTCTGCAAAAGCAATTTTAACTAATTATATTATATCATATTTTGCCTTAAAAATCATTGCTTTTACTAGTATTTTTCAAGAATTCCATGTATAAAATATCTTGATTTTTTATTCCAGTTTCCTTCTCTCGAACACGAATATAAAGTTATTATTTTGTCTTTAATATAATTAACCTCTATATTCGTTTTATAATTACTTTTAGATACTATATAATTCAAATAATCATTATAATCTTCCAACGAAGAATAATTTTGATTATATGAATCGGATTCAGTATCAGCAACATAAGAGCTAAATACTTTAACATTGTAATTTCCATCTGGTGTATATAACTTAAAAGTCGGATGTTCTTCATAAAAAGACTTATTCATGTATTTATATATTTCTCCAAACATAGATCCGTTTTTTGTATGATGACCATATATAAATGTATTATAGTCAGAAAAATTTTTTGATGAAGAATAATCCATAAAAATACTACCAAAGCCACTCCATTTTTTATCATAAGAATGATTCAAGTAATACGAATTATCTTTTCCTTGAACAATTGGATAGTTGATTTGAGTTCCATCAATTAAAATCCAACCCACAATATCAGGATTAATTTTTTGCAATTCTGAAAAGTTTACACTAAAAGGTGATTCCTCTTCTATATTTTCAGGAATATCAATTAATTCAATTAGTTCTTCTTTTATATCTGCTGTATTTTTTTCTTCTTTATATATTTGGTATATTTCAAAAACACAATATATTAAAGAAGACAATAATATCAATAACAAAAAAATTTTTAGTTTTTTCATTTTATTCTTTCCTTTCATGCAAATAAAAACCACTTAATAATTAAAGTGGCTTCCATACATAAATACTAATCCAGTAACAATCTATGCTAGACTAAACTTTTTGTACTCCTTAGTCCAATATTTTGTTATCTTTTTTCCTAATTTCTGGTAAGATACATTCCAATTTATATTCTTATTTCTACATTTATCTAAATATAGAGAAGTATTTTGAATAGCAAAATAAACATAATATTCAATAGAATTTGGTTCTGAAAAAACTAAAGGTTGTTTCATAGTAAAAAGATAATCACTCATTTTTTCAAAATCTTGTTTTGAAAAAATCTTATTGCTAGTTATAGTATTGTTTACTTCTTTTAGTATTTGTTTATAATCTTTCATAAAGTCCCCCTATCGGCTGACTATTATACCACAAAACAGAAAAATTTTACAACAAGTTACATTTCTATTTCTAAATCTTTTTCTTGCTCTTTTTCTATTCCAAAATGTTCATCATATAATTCAAATAATTTATTAAGTATTTCATCATCTTTCATATCAAGGTTAAACCAAGTTATTTCTTCAACTTCACTTTCCCAATAATCATGAGTAATCTTGTATCCATACTCAATCGTGGATTCACCTTCGTTATAGTGAAGTTCAACACAATATCCAAAACTAATAGCTCTTGCTACTGTATAAGAATTAACTAAATTCATACTTTTAATTTCAGTAACAATTTCTCCTTCAAGTAATCCAGTAGTTGAAATCATATCAATAGATAAATCATCACTTATATAACGACTTAATCCTAGTTTGTCAAGAAGTTTATCTCTAATTTCAATATACTTATCAAAATATTTTTGATGCTCTCCATAATCTTCTTTAGGAACATTATATTTTTTTATAAAATTATTAGCTTTACTTATCCAATAATTATCTTCTTTTCCCATTTCGAATAACTTATTGATAGTCCAATCATTGCAAAAAATTTCATTATAATTCATGGCATCCGTATATAAATCTTCTAAATCATTTGGAATATAATCTTTTAAATACTCAAGCATACAAAATTCACCTAAATCATAATTTTCTTTGAATTTTTTTACATCTAATTCATATAGTGGATTCATATTATTCCCTCTTTCTTAAAATAAAATCATTATATTAATATACTAATTTTTATTTACATTTTTTAATTTCATCATATTTTTTATTTAATACTTTTGACTTTTGATAAATTGATTTAACTACTGTTTCAGTTGACCATGCATCATGTGGTAAATATTTTCTATTATAAAAATATTTTTTACATATTTTAGAAATATCACAAATTAAATAATATAATTGAATTTCATCTTTTTCATCTATCATAAAATTCCTCCATCTTTTCTATTTCCTCTTCTAGTTCTATTTCTTGATTTTCTTCTATTTCTCTCCTTAGTTCATCACGAAGTTCCTCATTATATATGGAATCATATCTATCTTCTATTTCAAATATCTTATTTATTATCTTTTGTAATTCTAATATCAAATTCAAAAATATCATAAGCTAATAAAGCAACATAAAATTCTGTATTATATTTATCCTCTCTTAAATATTTTATATGGTCTTTTATTTTTTCTATATTCATTGTTTTCTCCTTTTCTTTTTTATCAATATTTTTCTTTATAATATTCATTTACTTTTTGTTTTTCATCTTTTGATATTTTTTCTATTTCTTCTCCATTGACTCTTTCTATTTCTTTATCATATTGATCATATAGAGCATATTCTTTATCATCTACTAAATATACAATTCCTCTGGTATCATAACTAAT
Source organism: uncultured Bacilli bacterium (assembly GCA_934090595.1). GTDB lineage: Bacteria > Bacillota_I > Bacilli_A > RF39 > UBA660 > JAEDJI01. The sequence continues at coordinate 5,791 of CAKOJO010000006.1, forward strand.
CCACGCAACACTCTTTTTGGGAACATAAAAAAAGTATTCACTATATGGAATACGAATGCAATATTCATCTAAAGATGAGCGTTGTTCATCAATCATATTTTTACTAATAGAAATACTTTTAATATATCCTTTTTCACTTTCTAAAGAAATACCCTTAATCTTTTCTAATTCACTAGCTTTATTTTTTAAATAAGTAAGATAAGCATATTTTTGATTCATATCAATTCTCATCTTATTTGCTTCAGAAATAATTTCTTCTACTTCTTCTGGTGTTTCTACATTTAATTCTTTTTTCAAATCTAAAAATGTTTGAACTTCTTTTGGGAGCTCTGCATCTATTGGATATATTTCTTGTTGCTCTAAGTATCCATTATAATCATCTAAATATTTTATATATAGATTACATAATGGAACTCTAAGTTGTAATGTTTCATGTTTTGATAATAAAGAGTTATATTCTATTTCCCTTTGCTCTATATCTTTCTTTATTTCATTTAATTGATAATCTAAAGAATCGTAGTTATATATTTCATGACTATTTAAAAAGTTAATTGTATCTACTAACTGATGGTAACGCCTTACTTCTAAATAGCGAGAATTATAATACTTAAAATATTCAGAGTTAGCATCTAAATCTTGCATAGTATATAAAACTGAAAGTTTTGATAAATTAGCTAATTGATCATATATATTTAAAATATCACTATCACTAACATTTAATTTATAATCTTCAAAATTAATAACTTTTTGATTTTTTCTCTTTTCTCTGAAAAATAATTTTAATGCTTCTTCACTATAATCATCACCTAGAATTTTCATTGTTACATATCTTTCTTTTCCATAAGGCTTTATACGAATGTTTTTACCTTGTTTAATTAAATATCCTTCTAAAGCAAGTTGCTCTAATAATTCATCAAAAGAATAGCATCTATCTTTTAGTGTTTCTATCATTTCAATTATTTGACTTCGCCAAGATTTATTTGCAAGATTATATAAATATTTATTTTTATGATAATGACCAATCTTTGGAGCATCTTCAATTATATGAAGACCATGTTCTAATGCAATTTGATCACTTACATCTCTTAATCCATACAATCCTTCAATTGGATTAGATAGTCTATCTTCTAGTTTTCTACCTTTCATATTTACAGCTGAAATGCAGAAGTGATTATGCAGGTGTAAGTGGTCTGTATGGGTACAAACTACTACCTGAAAATCTGGATATAATTTTTTTGCTAGTTCTATTCCCATTTGATGAACTTCTTCTGGAGTTAAATTTTTTTCTTTCGGATCAAATGATTGATAAGCATGATAACAAGTTCTAGTATCATTATCTTCTTCAATATTAAACTTTTGACTATTTCTTAACATATCATAAGGTGCTAATTCAGCTGAACAATTTATTCCTGTTACTAATTTTCCACCCATAGTCTTTTCTGGATTCTTAATATAGTCAATACATTTGATTCTTCCTTGAACTCCATGAACTGCCCATCTAGCTGTTGCTGGTATATGAATCACCTACCCATTCATACTCTTCATTATCATTATAGAAATATATATTTGATTTAATTTCTTTTGCACATCTTTTAGCAGATTCTAAATCATCATATCCAATTACTATTGAACACTCCAATTTATTATTTTCTTTATAAAATGATAATAATGCTTTTTTCTTCATTGCTGTATCACGGAAAAGATTTACTTGTTCTTCAAATACATTCATATTCAAATCATCTAAATCAAAATCAACATAACTATTTTTTAAATAGACTATATATTTATATTTTAAATTTGGTACTTGTAAATTAGATGGTCTGACTAAGTAAATACTTTCATTCTTTTTAGTTACTCTCTTTAAAAAGTTTTCATCTGGAGAATACTTTTCAATTAAAGTCATTCGCTGCTGAATCTTCTTTTCAGTATTAACTGATAATGTAGTAACAATTAAACTTGATAATATATCTATCATTTCTAATATTTGAATATTTTGACTACTAATATTCTCTACTGCTTTTGGAGAAATCAAAACATTTTTTAGAAGTGATTTTTGTTCATATAAAATTTCTCTTAGTGTTTGAATGAAATCGCTAATATAATTACATATCTCATTTTTTCCTTCTATATCTTCAATATAAATATTTTCATAGATACAGGCTGCTCTAATATATTCAGCTAAGCAATCACCATATCCATATTTAATGGCTTTCTCAGTTATAATTCTTCTTTCTTCTTCGTTAAGCATAACATTTATTTTTTGCCTTCTTAATTTACTGTGTCTGTCTTCTTGATTGTTCATACAATTTCTTTTTTTCTTTCTGAAGAGTTAATTTATATAATTCAAGATCTTTTAAGTATGCCTTACGAAAATAATTTTCTGTTAACCACTTTACTCCTTCTTTTGAAATCATAACTTTACCATCTTTAATATATTTAAATGATATAGAATTTCTTCTTTCCATTCTTTGAACTGCCATTCCTATTGCAGCTTTACTTCTATTAAAATAATTTCTCATGTCATATAAAGATATATCATTATATTCAAATTCATAATGTGGGATATTTAATTCACTTTCTAATCTTAAAATTTGTTTTTGAAAAAATTCTATATCAGCATCTAAATAAAATTTCTTATCATTAAAGTATACATCACTTAACCACTCAACACATTCTAATTTTATATATACAACTCTTTCACCATTGGAAGCGATTCTTTTATGAATCCAACATTCCAATGGATGTCTTCTTTTCATTTTCTTAACTACATTTTCAAACTGCTCATCATTTAGATTAAACTTCTGTTGAATACGCCACTTCTCCATTGATTTAAATTCCATGTTTTTCTCCTTTCTAATTTAGATTCAGAAGTGAGGTAACTAAGTAGTCTTGTATAATATATCAAGCATGGTGTTGACACACCCCTCAGCTTGTTAGGGATGTCCCTAAAACCCACTAAGTAGTCGCTGACAGTTAGTAGAATTTTTTTCAAAAATTATTAATAATATTTTTCATTTTCATCTATTTCTAATGATGAAAAATAATCCAAACTATTATAAAAAACTGCTTCAGAAATTTCACCTGAAGTAGCTTTTTCTAAATCATTTTTTGTTAAATTTCCTCTTGTATAATGATCAGTTAGATAATGAGAAATTGAATAAGGATTTATATTTTCATTCTCAACTTTTGATGTAATTTTATAAATAAATTTTGCATCTTCTTCATCAATATCAGGGAAACAATCATATATTCCTTTAAAAATATAATAAGATTTTAAATTTTCTTTATGAGTTTCTGGCATAGTCTTATATATTGAAAATATATCCAAATTAATCAACCTCTCTTTCATAAATATCATCAATTTCAAGAGGGTTTCCTAGTTCTTTTCCATTATTATACCAATCATAAAAATCATCTACTGATAATGATTTAATTTGGTCAATTGTTATATTTTTTTCTTCATAAATTTCATTTGCTAGTAATTGTCCTATTGATATTGGATCTGTATAATCTCCATGAACTTCTGAACACTTTTTTATCAATAATTCTAACTCTTCTTTTGGAATATCATTTTTAACATTTGTCAAACCAATATAAAAGCAATAATCATAAATATTATAATCATCAAACGATGCTGAATATTCTTTTATTTTTTTAAAAGATTCTATCATATATCCATCTCCATTTCTTGCTCTATTTCGTTTATTTGAACTTTTTCTTTTTTAATACTATTTTCTTCTAAATAATCTACAATTTTGTTAGCATCTGTTATTGCATTAAATAATTCTTGTGGATTGTTTTTTAATATTTCTAGCCAATTCTTAACATAACTTTTATGATTATCTAAATGCCTTTTATCCTCTTCTAAATGAAACTTTTGCATTAAAAAAGAAGAACTAATTTCTGCTCTTAATTCTTCTTTAGCATAACCTTCAGTTCCAAAATGGTCTTTCATATTTCTTGATAATCTTGATTCATGTCCTGTTGAATGAGCTAATTCATGAAGTTGTGTAGCATAATAAGAATTACTTGTTTTAAAAGTATTTGATGGTGGCAAAACAACTATATCTTTTGAAGGACTATAATAGGCATCTTCGCCTTCTTCTTTATATCCTACGCCTATATTATCAATTATATTTTGAATATAATCATTACTAATAATTTCTTGTTTTTGTTCTGTTTTATCATTAACCAATCCATCAACTAAATCTCCATTGAATACTGTATAACTCATTTTACTTATTTTAAATTCTTTTTCTTTTTCTGGATTTTCTTCAATAATTTTATTATATTCTTCAAAACTTATAATCTTATTATCTTTTTTATTTTTCATTGCCCACCATTCAACTGGTACACCTTTACCTTTTGCTGAACCAATAAATTTCCAATGCTTTTTTCCCATTTGATTAAATGTAATCCATCTATTATCTTTATATCCTCTTTTATAAGCAATGTATGATAAATATAAATTATTTACACCTCTATATTTTATTCCAGAAATAGCATTTTCAGGAATAGAAGTCTTCCACATTTGCTCCCATGGAATGTTTCCTTCCTCTAAACTTTTTATATACATATCAATTAAATCTTGTCTAGTTTTTGGAAGTTTACTCATATTCTATTTCATCCATTTCTTGTTCTTGAGCTATCTCTTTATCTGTCATTTCATAAAATATAGGAATTGTAATTTCGTTAAATAAATCTTTATATACATACTTATTTTCATTAACTATAAATATATCTGACTCACTATCTTTTAATATTTCTCTAATATCTATCATTCTTCTTATATCTCTTGATAACCTAGAAATATTAACAGAATATAGATCTAAAGTTTTATTATTTTTTATATCCTCTAATGCTTTTCCAAATGCTTTTTCATGATTTTTTAATCCTGAACATCTATCAAAATATATTCTTATTAATTCAGTATTTCCTTTAGCATTTTGATTAATAGAATATAAACATTTATCAATTTGGTTTTTTATAGCAATCATAGATTCACCTTGAACATTATCTACACGACAATAAATTGAATATAATTTATTATCTTTATTTTGTTTCCAAATCATATCTAAAACTTCTTCTACTGCATCTTTTAAAGAAGCTGAATCCATTACATCATCATATTCTATTTCGCCATCTTTATTATAAAAAGACAATTCAAACCAGTTATTATTATTAATTTCTAGTTCATATAATTTGTGTTTTTCATTTAATATATCTAATAATTCATTATCGTCTTTGATATATAATGACATCTCATCTTTAAATGCTCCGACTTCATTTTTATCTTTAACATGAGCAATTAAATCTCCTGCTTTTATTTGTTCACCATCAAGTGTTATATAATCTTTTTTTGCAAGTAAATCACAAGATACTATTCCTCTAGCAACAATTTTATATTCACCTTCTGAAGACTTTATACTTGCTACTTCTCCACCATACCAGAAAACATTATCATGATTTGGTTCTTCATTTTCTTGAATTTTTATATCAACATTTAATCTTGTATATCCGTTTGGTGATATTTTTCCACGAACTAAATTCATTATTTATCTCCTAATATTTTAGTATCAAGATCTTGTTGCATTTGATAGATTTTTTCTTGTTGTTTTTTATAATCATATAATACTTTTAACTGTTTATCATAATCGGATATTACAACATTAATAGCATCTATTTTATCTAGTTCCTTCTTCTTTAGTGCTTCTAACCTCTCAATTTTTTTCTCTAATGGTTTATTCAAAATTAATTCTCCTTTCATATTTCTAATTCATATTCTTCATCAATATTATTTAATTCAAAAGATTTATCTGTTTCTTTATAACAATTATCAAGAATCCATTTAAAATTTTTTGAAATATTTTCATCTTCTCTAAGTAATAATCCTTGCCATATTCCTTTAATATGATTTATTCCATTTAAAAACTTTATTCCTGTTCCTCCTGCCTCTTTCCAATCAAGAAGATTCTTTGTATGGTCATCAATTAAATAATCAAATGAAGTAATTTTACTAGGTAAATATTTATATTTAATATCACCATAAGGAACAAAAATTCTCTTTTCAATTGGTAACTCTGGAAGATATTTATTTAACCAATTATTTTTTTCTTTTAAAGCATAATCACTATCACTTAAAAAAGAAGAAAGAATATAAATATCCTTTCCTTCTCTAATAAGTTTTTTAGTTTCTTCTAATATATAATTGTTTGGTTTTAATGATTCATAATAACCTTTTTGATATAATTCATTATTTGATTGAATATTTTTCCATTCGGCAAGAGTACCATCTATATCAATGAAAATTCTTGTTTTCATGATTATTTATCTAATTCAACTTCATCTTTTAATGGAACTTTTTCATAATCAATATAGCTCTCAATATAACTTTCAATAGAGTTTTTTAAATCTCCAATTGTTTCGCATTTATATTTAGTACCTGATGAAGACGGAGTGCCAATATAAACAGTTTTTTCTTCTTTAGAAAATACTATTTCAAGTTCAATATCATCTTTTATAATCATTTATCCATTTCCTCCTCTACTTCATCATTTAAAATAGTTTTATCTTGATTTTTGCTGTGAGATAGATAATCAATATTATCAACAACAATATCAGTATATTTAGTTTTTTGACCATCTTTTTCTACTAATCTAGTTTGTATTGATGCCTCTATAAGAACTAAATCACCTTTTAATAAATGGTCTGATTTTTTTACTGCTCTTTCATTCCATGCTGTTAAATCTATAAAGTTTGCTTCGTGTTCACCATTTTCATTTGTGTATGGTTTTGGTACAGCAATAGTAATACTAGCATAATTTTTTCCTGCTTCAGTTTGTTTTAATTCTGGTTTTGATACCATTCTTCCTACAAGTAATGTTTGATTTAACATATAATCTCTCCTTTTCTATTTTTCTATTTCTTCTTCTAATTCTGCTTCGTTTTTCTTCTCAAATTTCATACTTAATAACCTACTATTGGTATAAAAAGATTCCAAATCTTTAACATTTAATGGTTCTACTCCAAACCAGTTTTTAGATGATTCTTTAGTATATCCAAATGTTAATCCCTTTGTTATTTGAAATTCAAAAACAAGATAATTTGGATTATTATTATTAATTCTAGCCAGATGCTGCCAATCTGAGAAAGTTCTATAATCTTTAAGAAGTTTTCCAATTCCTAAATCGTCTAAAAACTTTCGGAATTTATTAAACTCTTCTTCATTTGATACCATTATAGAATTAATTCCAGCGATAAAGTCTAGCCATTTATTCTCTTCGTTTATCAATTAAATCTCCTTTCTGTTGCCTACAATAGTAGTCAATAATTTTAAAAAAAATTACATCTCTATTTCTAAATCTTCTTCTACTTCTTTATCTTTAGATGATGATAAATCATAATGATAAAGTTCATTCTTACCATAAGTAATAGAAGTTATATTTGAAAAGTTAAATTCTTCTGTCCATCTGCTTGTTTCTTCCTGAGAATTTTCTTTAATAAACTTTGATACTTCTTCATAAGCTTTACCATATCCACTACTGCCTTTACTATCATTAGTTAAATCTCTTTTTAATGCACTATATTCATATTTAAATGTTAAACTTTTATCTCCATATTGAATTGTTATATTAACTGTTTTTGCATCAATATCTTTAATAGAATTATATATATTTCTTTTTATATATAAATCTTTAAATTCATTATTTTTGTTTTCTTTTATAATATCTAAATATTCAATCTTATCACGGAATATTAGCAATTCAAGTCCTAATTCTTCTTTGTTATTCCTATAATCATCTATTGTTTCTATAATTTTATTAGCATACTTTTCAACAGTCTTTTGAGGATTATTTAAATATTCAACATCTATATAATGTCCTTTGTATTCTGGAATATTTGTGAATTCATAACTTGAATATGACTTTTGAAGTTTTATTATTGGATTCATTTCTTCAACGAATTGTTCCCTTACATCTCTCTTATAACTATCTATTCTATAATCTTCTAAATGATTATATTTTTCAATGGCTATATCTTTTAATTTTTCTTCATTGGCAAATGAATATTTCTCTATATAATCTTGTATTTCATTCCACAATTTTTCACCTAAAACACCAAAAGAACTTTTTTCAATTAAGTTCTTTTCTTTAGGTAATAATTCATTTAAATAATAAGTGCAATCATATAATACTCTATCTTTTGTATCCAAATATCCTGCTACTGCATAATCATTTTGTGATAAATAACTATAATTTGTTTTAGTATATATAACAACAAATCTATCATCAAATTGCTCTTTATGAATTTTTTGATGATTATAATTACCTTCAAAAACTAAATCATTAACATCAGGATTTAAAAGAAATCTTTCTATATCCATATTGTATTATCACCCCTTTAATTACATTTCTATTTCTAAATCTTCTTCGGCTTCTTTTTCTGGAGTTGGAATATCTTTACTATATATTTCATTCTTTCCACTTGTTATAGAACTAATCGTAGGAATAGAAAAAGGACATTTCCATTGGTTTTTATCAGCAAGATTAGGATCATTTGCTTTTACAAAATCTGATACTATTCCATAACTACTTGTATAACTTGAAGTTTCCATTTTACCACTTGATAATGCACTTCTTAAATCATCAAGTTCATATTTAAATGTTAAACTTTTATCTCCATATTGAATTGTTATATTAACTGTTTTTGCATCAACATATCTAATTGAATCAAGTATTTTTTTGCAAGAATGAATATCATCATAAGCATTATCTTTATTCTCTTGTAATTCTTTTAAATAGCTTACCTTATCGTGGTAAATTAATAATTCTAATCCATAACTTTTTCCGTTTCTTTCAATAAATCTTTTAGATATTTCTTCTATTGCTTTTTTTGGATTATTTAAATATGAAATAATATTATTATCATAATCAATGTCATAATTGCTGATTGAGATTGTTAAATCTGCTGTTGGATTATCCTTAGTGATAAAAAGTTTATTAATTTCTTTTTTATATTCAAATAATCTTGTATCATCCTTTGTATCATATTTTTCCTGAGCCAATTTAGTTAAATCTTTTTCGTGAGCAAAACAATAATCATTTATATATTGTTTTACTTCATCTAAGATTTTTTGATTTAAATTATCAAATCTATCAAACTTTATAACATCACTTTCTTGAATTTTATCAGTTAAAAAGTTTTCGGCATTATATATACAATGTGCCTTATTATCATAATATCCACATAAATTATAATAACTACGATTTTGTCTTAAAGTGTTTTGATTTTCTTTAATATATAAAAGATCAAATCTGTCATCATAGTGTTCTTTATGAAGTTTGTATTCTTTTTGTTGATAATCAAAAACTTCATCATTTGCTTTTACATCTAATAAAAAATTTTCTATTTTACTATACATATAATTCTCCTTTCATAGTATTAATAATCCATTTCCATATCATCATTTTCCATTTCATAATCATCATTATTATTTGAATTAAGTTGTTGCTCAGTATCTTGTTTTATACGATTTAATTCAATAGATTCTTGATTTTCAAGAAAATTAGATATTTCCATTGCTTCTGCTTGAATGTTAGGATCTGTTATCGCTCTATGGTATTCATTAGATATTTCTTGATTAAAGAAATGGAATTCTTTCTTTTCGGTTCTTTGTTTATCTTGAATATAATCATAAGTATGATTTATTGCAATTTGTTCTGATAATCTTAAATCTTTTGGATTTAAATTGTTATCAATACATATTAACGCTTGATAGAAAAGTTGCTCATTATCTTTCTTTAAAGCGTTTAATTGACCATACATGATTGTTAAAAATTGTCTGTTGACTGATTGACTAATTGCCCTTTCTACTTCTTGTCCAAATTCTTTTTCAAAATGAGATGCAGGTACTTTGGTAGGTTGATGCGTTTCTGGATTTGTATATTTAAAAACTATATCTTCAAGTGTTTTTGACATTTCTTTTGGTTTTTGTTGAATAAAATCATCATAAAATTTTCTCATAAATTCTTTTCTCCTTTTCTATTAAATATTTATTTCTATATCACTAACTTCTTTATTACTAACTGACTTACTTTCTATTTGATGCTGTAAATTTTTATAATCTTCCATTTCAATTAGTTCTAATAAATTTTGTGCTTTTTCACCAGATAAACAAGTATATGGTGCATTGAACAAAAATCTATCTTGAACCATTTTTATAATTTCATCTATTGATTCTTTAGAAGACATTTCTCCATCTAGTTCTAATACTCCACCATCCATGTTATGACCTTTAGAATTATAAATTGTATAATCATATTTATCTCCATCATTAAATATATGAAGAATATTATTCTCATTACTAATTATTAAAGTATCCATTATTCATCTCCACCAGATACCAAAGTTATAATTATTTCTAAAGGTTCACACAATGGACATGAATCACAATCTTCATTATCATCTTCAGCAATATCATCATCTAATAATGATTCCATTTCTGTTATATTATCTTCATTATCTATTTGATTTGATGGAAGATAACCAGCTAAAACAAGTAAATGAATGAAGTCTATTTTTAAAACTTCACACATTCTAATTAATGTAACTAAATTATAATTTTCTCTTTCACCATGTTCAATTCTTGATACTTCTGTATCACTAATTCCAACAATGGCTGCTAATTTTCTTTTACTATAACCTAACATTACTCTTCTTTTTCTAAATACTTCAGCAATAAAACTATAATTATTTTTCATAAATATTCTATCCTTTCTTTTGTCTACAATAGTAGACATTTTAATCAAAAAAAAATTACTTCTCTATTTCTTCTTCTAAATCCTGTTCAATAGTAGTTTTATTAAATAATTTATCTTCTGAAACATCTATATCAAAATCAAATTGCATATTTGAAGTAATATAAGAAATCATCATATTTTCCAAATCTTCAGGGGTTAAAATATCCATTTCTGCTTCTAAAAATGTTTCTTTGTTTTCTTCAAATAATTCTTTTATATACTCTTTATTCATTACTCGTCTTCCTTAAAAGATTTTAAATATTTATCTTTTAATGTATCAAATATATTTATACAATTATTGCCTAATGATTGCTTATTATTGTCATATTCATTTAATAATTCTTGGCATCTCCATAATAACTTAAATTCCTCATCAGTTATTTCATAATTTCTTAAATCAACATAATTATCTACTGGAGCATAATTATTTAAATTATTATAAAAATCATTTAGCATTTTTTCGTTTACTTTTTGAACAGCTTCTGTGTATTCTTTTTCTGTAAATATCTCTTTCATTAAATCACCTTTCTATATTAATTTGTTTCCAATTTCATTCCTAAATAGATACCATTTTCATCCTGTATAGGACTACACATTCCAGTTCTATTTGTTTTCTTTAATTCTGAAGCACAAGCATCTGCTACATTCATCATTGTATATCCATCAGAGAATAGAAAATACTTTACAATTTTACCTGAATTATTATCATTTTTAGGTGTTTCTTGAACTGGTTGAGTTTGTTTAGGTTCTTCTTTTGGTGTTGTATTAGTTGTATTATTTTTTTGATTTGATTCTACTTTAGGTGGAGTTTGTCTATTTTCAGTAGAATTATTTTCAGGTATATTTTCTTGATTTTCTGGTTCTTCTTTTTCTTTTACAATAACTTTTAATATTGCTTGACTTGTATTTCCAGATTTATCATTAACACTATATACAATAGATTGTTCACCAACTATTGATGTATCAATCTCTTCGTATTTTAATTCATCTATTAAATTACCATCAACTTTATCTATAACACTTTCTACATAATTAATGTAGTTTATATCATCCCCTTTCGTTAATTCTAATTCTTCTATTTTTAATTTAATAATTGGAGCTTCTTCATCTTTTACTATTACTTCTTCTTTTGGCTTTTCTTCTAATTCAGTAGATGAAGTATTATTAAAATGAAAATATAAAATTAAACCTGCGATCAATATAAAAAAGAGAACGATAATTGATATAATAATCATTCTCTTTCTCTTATATTCATGATATTTAATCAATAATTCTTCATCACTCATAGTAAAATTCTCCCTTCATATAATTAATCTACATATTTAAAGTTTGGTTTTTCTTTAATAATAACTTGAAGCTCTGCTTTGGTAGTATTTAAAGCTGTATCACTTATTTCATAATCAACAACATATTCTCCAATTGCATTAATATCAATTTCATTATACTTAACCTTTTCAGTTAGATCTCCTTCTAAATTATCAGAAGCTTCCTTAATAAAAGCTTTATAATTTAATTCATCTCCCTGATACATAATAACTTTATCTTGAGTAAGCATTAATATTGGTGCAATTTCATCAGCTTTTAACATTTCTTCATACTTTTGTCTTTCTGCCTCTTCTTGCCTAGCTGCTTCAAGTTTTCTTTGAATTACTCCTCTATTTAAAATTATAGGTACTGCTATACAAATAATAACTGCTACAAATGCTATAAATATAATCTTTATTTTTTTCATTCTTTCTCCTTTTCATTATCTAAATATATAAATCCTACTACTGTTAATCCACTACTTTTACTAGCTTTTCTATAAGCGTCAAATGAAGAATAAGTTTTTGTTCTAACCAATTCTTCAGCGTGTTCATTTGCATATTCTACTTGACTACATGAATCATCATTACTACACTTATTTCCAACATTTCCTTCACTTATTGTTATAGAATTACCATCATAAGCTTCAACAAAAGCAACATGTCCAAATTTACGCCCCATTAAAACAACAACTGAATTTGCAGAAGGTTGTGTTCCTGTCTTATACCCCATAGCAATAGCAGAGGTTAACCATGTTTGAGCATTACCAGTAGGCATCTTTTTACCAGATACCTCTAAAGCTCTTCCAAATGAGAACCAAGTACATTGACCTTTATATCCAGAAGTTGCTAATGTATTTTTTGAATTATAATTATCACTTTTTAAATCTGCTGTTGAAACATTCTTACCATATACAGGTGTGTGAGTAACAAAATCACTTCCTAATAGTTCTGCAAAATCATCAGATTGATATAAAAGTTCCAACATTTCTTTTTGATCATCACTAAATGAAGTATCAGATCCATCAGACACTTTTTTCTTCTTATTAAAATCTGCAATTTTTGAATAATTACTATTTAGCCATTCAACATAATCTTCATAAACACCATTTGTAATAACTAAAACTGGTATCGTGTTTGATTGATTATTTGCTGGGGTTATTTCAGTATACTGTGGTGTTGTAGATGGTAAAGTTAATGCTGGTGGATTAGGCGTATTATTATTTGTTGAACTACTACCTACTACTTCTTGATAAACAACTTCATGTTTCTCATACAATCCTGCTGTTTTAAAAGTATTAAGTAAATTTTTTTCATCTGAGTCAAAACTTAATTCTGCCCCAGTTGACTGAATAATGGCAAGTGGAATTCTCCAATCTATTTGACCATATTCACCTTTTACTCCAACAACAATTCCAGTTGGGTTCATTCTTTTCCAATCATCTACTTGTTTATTATATTCAGCTTGAACAGATGCCATATATGAAGAATAATCTGTAATTGATTTATCACTTGATGAACTACTACCAAATATACAACATATTGCTGCAATGATTAAAATTACTAATGCTGCTGGAATTATAAATTCAGATGCTGCTGTAAATACAGATATAAGTAGTTTTAAAAATTTAATTAGAACTGATTTAGCAACCTGAATTAATTTTTTACCAAGTGTTTGATTCAATTTCTTTTGGATTTTTTTAGCACCTTTTTTGGCTACTTTATAACTTGTAGTTTTGACTTTACGACCTATCTTATCATTTATATATTCACTTCCTGTACCATCACTACTCATAGCTTTATTTAACTCTCTGGAAGTTCTAGTAATAGTTCTTCCTGCTTTTGATACCTTACTTCCAGTTTTACTAACAACTGTCATTGTTTTAGAAACTTTACCTTGATTATCATTAAATTTAAAAGTTTTTTGAGCAATTTTAGATACAGAAGTTTTTAATTTACTGGTTTTAGGAGTAGCTTCGGATTCACTAACTCCTTCACCTTTTACGGATGACTTAGCTTCCTTATCAATTCCTGAATTAACATTAGTTTTTAATCTACTTGTTGATTCTTCTCCAATCTCTTCATTTACCCCTGTATTTGCACTTTCTTGGGCGTTTTCAGAGGTTTTTAGTCGTGAGCCAACTTCTTCTTCATTATTCTTGTTTTCTTCTTCCTGAGACTTTAATTCACGCTCTTCTCTTATATCAGATAACTTTTTAGCACCTTGATCTACCAAGTCAAAAGTTTTAGATGATGCTGAAGAAGAAACGGTTGATAATCTATTAATCGCCTTCTTAGTATCTCTTTCAGCATTATTATTCATCTTTACCTCGCTTGTACCATACTATCAGTATTATTAACTTGGTAAATTAAATAATCTTTAGGAACTTTGTTTGTAAATGGAATAACATCAGAACCAAATACAACTAATCCTTGTCCTGTTGGTGCATCACCTTGAACATACATTGACTCTTCATCACTAATATTGAAAATATTACATATAGATGGTAAATCTAATGGTTTTTGTTTCAATATTAATGCAAACTCTGAATTTGATAAAATATCCTTGCCTGATTCTGATCTCAATAAATGAGAAATTTGTTGCGAAATAACCGTATTAAGGGCATTTAATTTTCTTCCAGTTTTGTAGAAGTTAGCAACATATTGTGCAGAGTATGGATTCGCAAGAAGAATGTGAAATTCATCTATAAATATCCATGTATATTTACCTAATTCTTTATTTTTAGCAAGTCTATTTTGAATATGATCAAGAACAACTAAATATCCAGTAGTCTGTAAAGATGCAGATAATTTACTAATATCAAAAGAAACAAGTCTATTTTGAATATCTATATTAGTTTTTTTAGAAAATAAATCCATTGAACCTTTAACATATCTTTCAATGATAAGAGCTAAATCTTTAGCTTCTTCTTCTGGTTGCTTCAAAAGCATATTATAAAAGTCTGGTAATGTAGGAAGCAAACTCTCATCTTCAAAATTACTTTTCTCATAATCTTCAAAAATAATTTTAGTACAACGATCTATGATAGTTTTTTGCCCTCCAGTTAAAGCATTTGCTCCTACAATACTTTCAAGAAATGCAATTATATATTCTACTTTACTTTTTACTGGTTCACTTTTTTCTGTATCAGAACATCCATAATTTAATGACAAATCAAATGGATTTATATGAGTATCTGATGTTGTAGATATAAATATCTTTTGTCCACCAAATACTTTTAATAGTCCAGAATATTCGTCCTGAGGTTCTATAATACATATATCATCTGAAGGATAACGGATTAAAATTTGTTCAATTAATGTTTTTACATTAAATGATTTACCAGCACCTGAAGTTGCTAGTACACATCCATTGCCATTGATTAATTGTTTTCTATCACAGAATATTGCATTTTTACTAACTAAATTTACACCATAAAATAAAGACTTCTCATGATTAAAGTCTTTACTATTGAAAGGAACATTAACAGCAGTAGCTTCACTTGTTAAGGTTCTTTGAAATTGTAATGTATTATGACCTAATGGAAGAATATTTTGTAGTCCCTCTAATTGTTGCCATAATAATGGTTTCATTTCTACTAACATTTCAGCTGCTACTTCTTGTACCTTTACAGTCTGGTCTTCTAACTCTTCAAATGAATTTGCAGATATACAAACTAAAAAATTATTTTGAAATATCTTTTGATTATTCTTTTGAAGATCATATTGTAGTTGTTCTGCATTTGAAATTCTTGTTTCTAACTTTTTATCTTTTACCCATTCATAATCTAAATTACTTTTACCAGCTCTTTTGATTTTCTCAAGTCTTTCGGTTTCCATTGCTGATAAACTTTTATCAACTTGTTTTATCATCTTTGCTGAATTAGTAGGATTAATATTTAATGTAGTTATTAAATTAATCTCTTCTAATGTAGTTAAACGATTATAAAATCTTGGAGTTAAACTTTTAGGAAGTTTAGATACATATAAAACTCTTAAAAATTTCTTATCATCAATTTCTATAAAATCAGATTCTCTCATAGAAATCTTTTTCGGAGCCATCACATCAAAGATAGACATATTATTTTCTTTTGCATAAGTAATAATATTATCTATTCCTCTAGTTTCTAAAGATTCAACATTAAAGAAATTATATAGAAATTTTAGTCTTTCTTTTATACTGACTAATGTTACTTTAGATTTTAACTCTTTAAACTTTTGCTCTGTCTTTATAAACATATTCAAAAACAAAGCATTTGCTTCAAGGAAGTTCTTAGCTCTTAATGAAATTACAATAAATCTTTTTGTTTGTAATGTTTCTTCATTTGAACCAAGTGAATTAGTTATTATTGTATTTAATTCATCAGCTATTTGAAGTTGTTTAGAATCTTCTATATTATCAGTATCAAATATAAACTTTTCTTTATATTTTTCTGTTTTTATAGGAGTTCCTGCATTTATAACTTCAATGTGGGTATCTTCTCTGAATGAATGTAAATATTCTAACCACTTGAAGAATATATTTTCTGCTTCTTCATCATTAGCTTTTGCAAATGATACATCAGTATATTCAATACAAATTGAATACTCTTCTTCACTTATTCTAAATATATTTGTTTTTTCATCATACTCTTTAAACATATAAGATATTACTTCTTGACTTGTTTTAGGCGTAAATACTTTAGGAAGTAGATTACGCTTCTTCTTGTTTTGTTGGCGTATCTTCTTTGGTTTCTGAGCCATATATTTCAATTTCCTCCTTCCCTACTACCTGTTTAGCAAGTTTGAGTAATACTTGTGCCTCTTCTTGACTTAATGAAAAATTGCTTTGTGTATTTTCTAAATTATTAATTCCAAATTTCTTTTTAGCACGAGCAATTTCTCTTTGTTTCTTTCTTTCCTTCTGAAGTTCTTTTTGTTTTTGTTTTTCTAGTTTTTGAATATTTTTTTGTTCTTTTTTACTTACATTACTAACTACTGTCTTTTTCTTCTTTCCATTCTTTTCTTGAAGAAGTTCTTCTTCAGTTTTATAAAGAATAGGTTTTGCAAAATTAATGTAATTTCTTTTCCAAAAAAACATTATTCTTTCAGCATTTAGTCCTTGTATTGGAATGAATCCAACAAATCCAATAGGAATAGCAACTAATATAACTAACCATCCTGCAATATTACTTCCAATCTTTGGAGATAATACAAGATATAAAGGTACAGTAGTTATAAGAATAAGAATTCCAAATATCCATTGTCTTAAAGTAAAATTATAAAATTTTTCTTTATAATCCTTAATTTCATCATGAATTCTAGGTTCTATTCTATCCATCTTATCCTCCTGTCCATTTCTCTGCCATACTGCTTGTCATTGAAATCATAGCCATTAAGAATCCGTTCAAGAACATAATAGCAATCATAGAGCTAATTGAACTTGCATCAGATAATGTTGATAATGAAAGTGAATAAATAGCCGTTGCTACAACTATCATTGATGATTCAATACCTAAAGCAATTGTTGACATAATAAATCTTTTGCATACATTTTGACCATCTTCCCATGTTCCAATAGCAATTGGAATTGGTGAAAACGCAAAACTTAATATTAATTTACCTATTCGTAAGAATACTTGAACGAGTACACCGATCATTGTTCCCATGAATGGAATATATAAAATTAAAATGATAACTCCCATGAAGCCACGATCAATTAATCCTCCTGCATTTCGTACCAAATCTCCCATTTGAGTTGATAAATTAGGAAGTGTTCCTGTTGAGGATATTGTCGCTGTTACTTTGGTTAAAATATCATTGGTTATAGTCATGATAGATGATAACAATTCAAATGAATTTTCAATTAACATTTTAAAGATAAGAAAGCGAATACATGTAAATACGATTCGCTCCCAACTCATTCTTTCATAATCCATTACTTTCTTTGTTATATCTATCAGGAAGAACAGAGTTAGCAAACTCAGTCCTATCGGAACAATAATAGAATGTATCTTAGTTGCGAGTGTCCATATTGTTGTTTTCGTAATAGTATTCCAATTACAAAGACTACGAATAGTTCCTACAAAATCACTTATATCTATTTTAAATCCCAATATTTTGAAGGATATTTTAAATAGATTTTCAATCAATTTAGCCATTCGTATCCTCCTTTAGATTAAATCTTATAGTCCAAATAATCCTTTTGATTGACTAATAGCTATTACCATAAATCCAGCCATCATAGTCATTAAACCTCTTGATTTACCTTCGGCATCATCTCTTTGCCATCCAAGAGCAAACATTACTGCACCAATTAATGCTACTACACCACCAATTTTTAATAGCCAATCACAAACGAATGTGATAAATCCATCTATACTACTTGTATTACTTCCAGCAGCATATACGCTGTTTGTACTTAAAATCAAACTACATAATGCTATATTTAAACCACTAACTACTTTTTTTAATGAATTTTTTGCTTTTAATAGAATATTATTTTTTTTCATATTTCTCTCCTTTTCTTTAGATTTGTCTACAATAGTAGACATTTAAAACAAAAAAAAAATAAAACTACATAGTTTCTAATAGTTCATCTGTAAGACTTTTAGTAGATAGAATAACATCACTATCTTCAATATTTTGCTCTTCCTCTGTTGTTAATTTTCTAGCTTTAAATTCTGGTTTTACTTTTACAAAATTTAAACCTAAATCATTTAATAACTGCTGTTTTCTTCTTATTTCCTTTGTCTTCCTCCTTTCCACTTCATGTTCATATCTATTTTGAATCGTGTTTTTCTCATCCCACGCTTCAAACAATTCTGAATATCTAGGATGTTTTGTTAAATCAAACATCTTTGAATAAAAAGGACGAAGCCCTGAAACAAGTAATATACAATATCCTTTTTCCATCCTAGCAATCTCATCTATAAATGCAAGTTCTCTTCCAACAATATCCCAATTGGTAGAAGACGAACCTTGTTTAGAATAGGTTCTACCTGAAGATCTCTTATACCAAGTTTTTTTACCTAGCATAGATGACATATAGTCTAATGTTTCTTTACTTCGTGAACCCATGAACAAAATATAATCACAACAATCAAGTGCTGTTTCCCAATTATCTTTATATACTTTCTTTAACTGAGATAAAGATTGAAGACATGTTGTTAATCCACAGTTAAGTCCACGAATGTATGCCAGATTTTCTAAGTAGCGTGGGATAACTCCAAGTTGACTCCATTCATCACAATATATTTGACATGGTGAAGCTAGTGAACCATTATTATGACTAGCATTATAATCAATAATAGAAAATATTTGTGTATACATAATACTAGCTATAAAATTAAATGTAGAATCATTTGGGCTATTAATAATGAAGTATGCAATTTTTCCTTCATCCCCTTTAGCACCAATTCTATTTAATTCCATAGTATCATTAACTGTAATACCTTCAAGTTCAGCAATATTAAATGGTGAAAGTCTTGCAGATGCTGTAATTATGATTGTACTCATCATTTTTGTAGATGAAGCTGATACTTTAAAGTGTTTCCATTGTTTTATTCCAATATTATCTGGATCTTTTGACTCCCAAGCTTTAAACATATTTCCTAAAGTAGAATTACCTTCTTTGTCTGGCTCAGCAAGTCTAATTAATTCAAGAACTGTTTTAAAGTTTCTATCTTTTTCATCATAATTAAATATTACATAATAAATTATTGCTTGTAGAAACATAGATTCACATCTTTCCCAGAAAGGATCACCTGTATTACTTTCAATTGTTTCTGATTTAGTATTTAACATTAATGTATTTATTAATGTCATTACATCATCTTCAGCAATCCATTCTTCTCCTGCTGAATCTTCAGTAACATATCTATTTATTTTTTTTATATACATTAAAGGATTAAAATGATCTGATTTCCACTTTTCTACAAGATTTAAAACACGAATGTCATATCCTTTATTTATCAACGACATTCCACAATCTCTAAGTAATTCTCCTTTTGGATCTGTTAAGATAATTGTTTCACCATTAGCATTTAAAATGTTAGGTTTAAAATAATATCTTGATTTACCAGTCCCTGGTCTTCCAAGTAGAATTACATTACGATTTCTTTTAGATACTTTCATATTCTTTGAAAACATTTCAGTAGATGTAAATATTTGATTATTTACGAATTCTTTATCACGAAATTCTAAAGTATTTTTAGGTTCTTCCCATTCAGAACTACCATGTGTGTTTTCTTGAATATTCTTTTTATTTTGCATCATATATGAATAAATAATCATTGCTGCAAACAAACCTACAAATAAAGAAGTAGATATTGTTTTCACATTTAAAATAACTGGTGTTGTAATTACATGAAGTTTATCTAAAGCTTCAGTAAGATATTCAAATTTAAATCCACCATTTACTTCAGCAAGACTACTTACTCTAAGTGCATAATAAGAGGCAATCAAAACTATTAAAAAAATAATCCATTTACTGCCTTTGTGAACTCTTTTAACGAGCAATTTCTGGTTCTTCTTCCTTGTCTAATACTTTTTCTATTGGATTATTCTTTTCGGCAAATTCATCTGCCTCTTTTACTAAATCTGCCGTCTTGGATTTTTTTTTACTATTCTCAACCAACTCCTTTGTATCAGTTTCTTTTACAAGAACTGTTGTTTTGCCATCAGGCATGTGTTGAGCAACAAAATCTTTAGAATCATATTTTTCTTTAAATAATTTATAATCATCAAAATTATTTATTTCCAATTCTATAATATCATTGGAATTGCTTTCTGTTTCAATATCTCTTGCACCATTTGCACCATATTCTTTTATAGGTCTATCAAGTGGAGCAAAAGTTTTATATTCTTGCAAATCTTCTGAAGGAATAGCAATTATCATTTCATTATCATTATATACACATGCACCATGACTTCTTAATTCAAATAGTTGTTCTCTTATTTCACAATATTGTTCCTTTGTTATTCTTTGAGTACAATAATTTGATAAATAATCTCTAACTGCACATGAACCAAAATCTTCTCCTACTTTACTTAAATCAGAAACTTTTAAATTCATTCCACGAGGTTGTAATGGTTCATAATCACGCTCATCAATAACACCATCTTTGTTAATATCAACTAATTCATTTTGGGCATGTTGTTTTACTCTATTAGGTGGTATTTTTTCTAATTGCTCATTTAAAAAAGATAATTTGCTTTTATTGAAGATTAAAACATATCTTTCATCCAAATTATCTTGTTCATCTTTAATAGATAAATTTTTATACCTATCAGCCATACTTTTACATAAATTATGGATAACAGGAATCTTTTTAAATGTTTTCCTTCTATCATCCCATTTATGATACTTAATTTCATTCTTAGCAAGTTTTTCTTGCTTATGAAGCGATTGGTTTCTTCCTTGCTCACCATTCGGATCCATCTTCTTAATTCCCATTAAAACATTATTTTCTCTACATGCTGTTATAATTTGTTTTGCCTCTGCTCTTGTAAGTGGTGGTGATACATAAAGTTCTTTAGTAGGTCCATCACTTCTGAGAGCTTTCATAGATGAAGAAAAATGTTTATTATAATACCTAGTTGCTCTTTTCATAAATCTTCCAAATATTCTTGCAAACATTTTTGTTGATTTTTCTGATACAACTACTGTTTTCTCTGCTGTGTGTTCTAAGTCGTGTTTTGCATTTCCATCCATATTATGCAGCCTCCTTTTCTAATATTGGAACATCTTGCATTGATACTTCAGAAGAAGGAAAATCAATAACCTTATTTTTTTCAGTCATCTCATTATAAAAATCTAATATTTGATTACCATTATAATGATCTATATATTTCCCTTCTTTATCATGAAATCCTACTTGTTCATTAGGAGCAAATTCAACTATAACTGATTCTTTATTTATCTTTGTTTTTATTATATTTACATTTATATAACCTGTAATATCATCAATAGTTAAAGGAATCTCAATAAAGTTAGAATTAAATTTGCATTTATATTTAGGAACATCTAATGATAAAACTTCTTTTTTCTTAGATTCATTAGGGTAAAACATTTTTAAATACTTATTTATTTCATTATAATTAATTCTTTTTTCAAATGTTTTCTTAAATCCTTCTAATGAATATTTGGATAAACCAGAATTAAACAATCCTTTTTTAGGACATACAATTAAATAACTTTTATCATCAGTCCATGAACATATCTTTCTTGTTGCAAATAATAATGAGGAAGAATCATTTGTTTTAATATAAAATCCTTTTTCTGTTTCTAAATATATTTTTGACTTATATATTTTGCTGATTGGCTCTTTATATTTAGAAATATATGAATTATCAAATATAAGTTCATCTTCTGGTGATTCTACAATTTCTTTTGTTATTTCATTACTGGGAGAAGATTGTTTCTTAGTTTTATCTTCCCATTTATATTTTAATTCTTCAAATGATTTGTCATATAGATATTTACCATACTTATCATATATTTTGTAAGACTTACCATATTTCAATTTAGTGTAAAATAATTCACCATTTTCAGTCCATTCACATTCTTCCTTAGGAACATAAAAATATTCCTTAGCTTCAGTATTTGGAATTCTAACAAAATAATGAGTATCAGTTTCTAAAAAAGGGACTAATAATACCTGATTTATAGAAAACAAATAGTCTTCTTTCTTTTCTATTTCTAATTCTTTTTTAGGAACAAATCTTTCTTCTTTAACATCTGATTCTTTAGTAATTACATTACTCTTATCTAATGTTAAATTGTTATCTAAATTATTATAAAAAAGAATAGTTTTAAAATTACCAGTTCTACCTTTAAATCTATCATCAATAAAATCTTTATCAACATTTAAAAATAGACTTCCAAATTTAAAAAAGTCCATTTTATTTTTATTTAAGAATAATCTTTCTTTGATATTTTCTTTTAATATATCAAGAGTTTTATTTTTATATGATAGTATTCCATCAATATCATCAAGATTATTTATAATATAAAGTTCTTCTACTTCTTCTAATGCTAACTTATCTTTATCAGTAAGACTATTTTCATATTGTTTTATTACTGTCTGAATTTGACTATCACTTAATCTTATTCTAGCACTACCATTAGAATTCTTTATATAAGTTTTATCAAAAACATTTAGATATTTAAAACGATTTAATGATTCATAATCAGCATAATCCTTATTATCCTTTAAAAAGTCGTCTAACAAATCTTTTTTATTTAAATTAGAAGAACCTGATTTTAAATATTTATCTGGATCTTTATTAAATATTAACACTAATCTTTCTTCTATCTCTGTTTTATGATTATTAAAATAAAATGACAATACTTTATCATTCATTGTATCAACTTGAGATAATACTTCAGCGTATAAATAATTAGTCATTGCCTTAGTAGCAAAATTATCTATTGCTGCTTCTTTCTTTTGAATCTTTTTAGGATACATTATTTCTTCTAAATCTTGCCTTATATAATCTGTATTTTCAGTAATGTAATCTCTAAATAAAGCATCATCATAAGTATTAATAATTATTTTATCTTTTTTTAACTCTTTATAAACTGAAGATATATTCTCAGCTTTTAATTCTAAATCTTTAAAGTATTTATGAGTTAATAAAAAATCAAAGCCAGATACTTTACAATTTTGAATATCCATAAAAGGAATATCTGCTTCAGATAAATCTCCAAAATCTTTATATTCACCTATTTTAGAAAAATCTAAAACATTTACCTTTAATCCTTGCTTAATTAATTCTGGTATAATTCTTAACATTGCATCATGACCAGCACGATCATTATCTAGTGCTAGTGTAATCATAGAATTATTTTTCTTAACAAGTTTTAAATGTTCCTCTGTTAAAGCAACACCCATTAAAGATGATACATTATCAAAACCTAATCTTTTTGCTCCAGCTACATCTAAAAATCCTTCAGATAAAATTAATTCACTATTATAAGAAAGTGCTTTAGCATTTGAATAATTATATAATAGTTCCTTTTTTTGGAATAATGAATTCTCTGCTGTATGCAAATATTTAGGTTGTTCATCTTTCATTCCTCTACCAGCAAATGATAATATATTACCTTTCTCATCACATATAGGAAACATTATTCTATCAGTAAATGTTTCATGAATATTGCCATAATCATCAATTCGTAAATACCCTAAATCAATTAAATCTTGTTTTTTAATTTTATCATTGTTTTCTGCTATTTTTAATAACTGACCTTTTACTGCAAATCCTAAATTTAATTCATTAATTTGTTTATCTTCAACTTTTCTATTATATAAATAATTTTTAGCATCCTTATTTATTGCTGTAAGATTATAATGAAACAATTTAGCAATATATTCATTTACTTCAATTAAATGCTTTTCTTCATCTGTATACCTTCTTGCAGAAACAATAAATTGATTATTACTTGATTTCTTATTTAGTCTTGAAACATCAATATTTAAATTACATATTTCAACAACTTTAGATATTGCTTGATTTATATTTAAATCATTACCATTTACCTGTTTTTCATATTTTTGGACGAAAGATATAACATTTCCAGTAACACCACAAGAAAAACAAGTAGCAATATTCTTTTTGGGATGAACTACTAAACTAGGATTATTATCATTATGAAATGGACATAATGATTTATTATGATTTAATTTAAGTCCATAATAATTAAATACATCTATAATACTCGCCTGTTTTAAAACTTCGTCATATAGATTTATATTGTATCGCCTACCTTTCTAGTTCTAAATCTAAATCATAATTTTTATCATTCTCATAACTAGATAATATTAATGCTTCATTTCTACATCTATAATTAATTTCATTAACTAATTTTGAAAGCAATCCCATATTGCGTTCTATATCATGAACAATATCGCTTACATTTGATTCATGATCTTCATCTAATTCTATCAATTCTCTTATATATCCATCTTTATCAAAATAATTATAATAATATTTTAAACCATCAGTAACATCGGTAGCTTTATTATTTGATGTTATGATACTAAATTTAAATGGAAATTTACTTTGTTCTTTCTGCTCAAAATCCCAAAATCCAAAAGTTGGTTTTACTTTCCATCCTAATTCTTCAATTATTGGTTTTAATTTATTAATAGGTACAATATCTAAATCAACATTTTCTCTTTCACTATAATATTTACCAATCTTCAATTCTTTAAATATTCTATCTAAATCAGAGTGCCATCTTGGTATAAAAGTATCTCTATTTAAAAGTTGGCTTTCTAAATTTCTAAGAGAATTATTATAATATCCTTTAAAACCATTAACATTGTAATGAGCTATATCGCCACAAGCATTAGTAAAGAAATGATACATCTTATCAGTTAATTTTTCTAACGAACCACTTTTTTGCAAATTTCTATATTCTTTAACTATTTTTTTAAATGAATATACAGTATTACCATCATATAATATTGAAGATTTTAAATTATTATCATCAATACATTTTTGAATTAATAATCTATCACTAGCTTCATCACCAGTTAAAGGTAATTTATCAATAGTATTCTTATCTGATTCAATTACACTATTACTACCATAAAAAGTTATTCTTTTGTTATTTTTATTCAGTTCTATATGGTTCAATTTAATCTCCTTTCTTTAATACTATTTTTCTAAATCCATATCTTCTTCTACTTCTTTTTGATTGATTTCATTTTTCTTTTTCCATTCAATTAGTCTTCTTGCATTTGAACCTATTTCATTCCAACTAGAAGAAACACACATTGTCCTATTTTCTATATTTGGATTTTTCATAACATTTATAGTTATATTCTTATACGAAGGTTCTTTAAAACAAATTAAGTCATTTGATCTAATGCAAACATATCTATCATCATTTTTATCTTTTAAAATAGCATAAAGATTATAATTTGTTTTCTGATACTTAAATATTTCTAAATTGTATTTATTAATTTGCTTTTGCAATTCATTTTTCATTTGATTAGGATAATCTTCATAATTTTTATTTTTCTTCAATATTTTTTCTTCTATCCATTTGTTCATATAATCCATCTCTTGACTCCTCCAATCTTGAACACTCACTTGATATGACACAGCAAGAATAGCAAAATACTAGAACAAATAATAATATTAATACTCCAAATACAACTAATAATATTTTTAACATATATTTACCTTTCCAATTCACAATCATCTAATTCAACTTGAGATTGAATATTTTCAACCATTTTATTAAACATAACTTCATCTTTTTCTATTGCAATGCTATTTCTATTAGTATTTAAACATGCAACAACAAAATTACCACTACCTGCATATTGATCTAAAAGAGTTTCAAAAGGATTTGAAATATATGAAATAATACTTTCTAAAAGTTCTACTGGTTTTTCTGCCTCCATTACCTTATCATTTTTTCCTCTTGGTTGATAATCAAATGTTGTTGGCAGCATACCATTAGTCCCCTTCATATAACATACATCAAATCCTTTATTAATTAGAATATCTCTTACTTCATAAGAAGTTTTACCTTTAATATCAATATTATTTTTAGTTGCTATTTCTATATTCTTTTTAGCATCTAATTTTAATGCTCTAGGTTCTCCTTTTGAGAAAATCATGACATCTTCTACATTCTTTGATTTTCTTCCTGTATTAGCAACAAAATCACCTTTTTTCCAAGGTACTTTAGCAAAATACTTGAATCCACTTTTAATTGCCATATCTTTAACTTCAAAAAGATATTGATAATTAATTTCAGATTCTTCAGGTAAAAATTCTACAAGAAAAGCACCTTCTTTTAAAACTCTTTGTTTTTCTTCAAAATCTTTTTGGTTATATTTAAATAACTCATAGGAAGCAAATTTCCTATTTCCTCCTGTTAATGCTTTTGATAAATCATAAGGATGGTCAGTTATAATTCCATCTATTGAATTATCTGGAATCATAGATAAATCTCTACCATCTCCATTAATAAGTAAACAATCATTTCTATCACCATTAATTTGAGAAGTAACTTTATATACTCCACGAGAAACTTTTTCAAACAATCCCTTTTCAACGCCTTCGTATATTCTTGCTCTTATTGATTCATTATTTACTTTCATCACAGAATTAACAAGCTTTGTTGCTTCTTTAACAGTAAATTGTTCATCATCCAAAAAGTATTGAAATAGATTCATCTGAATAGTATTATCTGTCATATTCTACTTCATCCATTTCTTGTTCCTTATCTTTTTTTAAACATGGTTCTAATAGTTGTTTTAATTTATCACATAAATCAGTTTGCTTTTTAAATCGGAATGACTCATAACTATCATTATATTCTCTACTATTTACATCCAAATCTAACTGAGCAGTCGTAATTTCAAATACTCC
>CAKOJO010000007.1 GCA_934090595.1 uncultured Bacilli bacterium
CTTACAAGGTATAGTATAACATTATAGTGTATACATTTTAACTAATGATGCGTATACATTTTAAAAAAGGATTAACATATATGAATAGTTACTTGAAAACCTAATAATTGTATGATAAAATAAAAGCATAAAATAAGAAAAGAGGAGTTTTTAATATGGAAAATAATGAAATAATGGGTAATGAAATAGTAAGCTTTGAAAAAAATAAAAAGAAAAGCAAATTACTATTAATATTACTATCAGTAGTAATACTGTTGATCGTAGCAGCAGTAACAATCTACTTCTACATCAATAGCAATCCATTACTAGCAATAAAATACAATGCAAATAAACTAACAGAAAATATAACAGAACAAATCGAAAAACAAGAAAAAATCAAAAAAATATCAGGTAATTTAGAAATTGACTATAACATTGAATCAACTGATGCAACATTAAAAGAAATGATTGATGCTTTTAATGGTCTATCAGTAGTTGCCAACTACAAAATGGATACAGAAAATAAAATATTACAAACAGAATTAAAAACAACATATAAAAATGAAAAATTAATTGATGCAAACATCTACATGCAAGACAAAAAAAGTTTTGTACAACTACCTGGAGTATTTGATAAATATATAAATGTTGATTTATCTGAAGACTATGCTGATATCTTCAACACAGCAAAAAATACCAAAGAAAGCAAAATAATTGTTAAAAGCATTAATAAAGCATTTCAAAAATCTTTGAAAAAAGAATACTTAACTTCAGAAAATAAAACAATTACAATCGATGACAAAAAGACAAAAACAACAAAAATATCAATGGAATTAAATGATGAAAAACTAGCAAAAATATCAAAAGACTTTTTAACATATCTAAAAGAAGATCAAGAATTCATTAAAGCAGTTAACTCTATATCAGAAACTAAAAATACAAAAGAAGAAATAGAAGATCTAATTGATGAAATATCATTTGATAATCAAAGCGGAACTACTATGACACTATCGATATATTGCAAAGGAATTTTAAAAGAAGTAGTTAGATATGAAGTAGAATTAAAACAAGATGAAGAAACCTATAACATAGCTATTACAAAACATAAAGATAAATATGACTTTAAAATAAAACAAGAAGATGTAATAATATCTAAAGGAACTATTACAAAAGAAAAAGAAAAAATCTCAATTGAAGCATCACTTATTGGATTAGGAAATGCTACAATAAACATAACAAATAAGGAAGAAAAAAATCCAACAATAAATAAAAAAGAAATAAAAGATTCAATAAAATATGAAGACTTAACAGAAAAACAAATGCAAGATATAGCAACAAAGCTATTACAAAACAAAGGATTTGAGAAGTTGTCAACAATTTTTGAATCATTAATGCCACAAAGTTATTAACAATTTTGTTAATAACTTTTTAAAATCAAAAGAAAGGAACTGGTCTAAAATAAAAAAGACAATTAACGTGAATAATATGATACTAATCGAAGGAAATAAATTAAAAGAAAAAATAATAAGAGAAATAAAAGAAAAAACAAAATCATTACCAAGACCAATTAAAATAGCAATAATCCAAGTCGGAGAAAATGAGTTTAGTACTATATACATAAACCAAAAAAAGAAATTAGAACAAGAAATCAACATATTAATAAATCATATTAAATTACAAAGAGAAACTAAAGAACAAGAAATTATAAAAAAAATAAATACATTAAATAAAGATAAAGAAATAGATGGAATCATGGTTCAATTACCTCTTCCAAAACATTTAAATCAAAAAATAATTGTTAATGCAATAGATGAAAACAAAGATATAGATGGATTAACTGATTCAAACATAATAAAACTTTACAACAATAACTATACATTAGTGCCATGTACCCCAATTGGAATACTAAAACTTTTAGAATTATATAAAATAGAGATCAAAGATAAAAACATAGTAATTTTAGGAAGAAGTGATATCGTTGGGAAACCACTTTCTTTACTATTAACTAACAGTAATGCAACAGTAACATTATGCCATTCTAAAACGAAAGATATAAAAAGCATTACAAATAAAGCTGATATACTAATAAGTGCTATAGGAAAGCCAAAACTTATAACAAAAGATTATATAAAAGAAAATGCTATAATAATAGATGTTGGAATAAATAAAGATGAAAACGGAAAGTTATGTGGGGATATTGATTTTGAAGATGTTAAAGACAAGGCATCTTATATAACACCAGTACCAAAAGGAGTAGGACCAGCAACCATAGCAATGTTTTTAGAAAACTCATACAAAGCATATTTACTAAACAATAAAAAATGATAATCATAAACTTTATTTACAAATAATTATTCGTGTATTATAATAGTATTGCAAAGGAGGAATACTATGTTTAAATTACACTCTAAATTTCAACCAAGTGGTGATCAACCACAAGCAATTAAAAGCTTAGTAGATGGAGTAAACAAGGGATTAAAACACCAAGTTTTACTAGGAGCAACAGGAACTGGAAAAACATTCACAATAGCAAATGTTATAAAAGAAACAAACAAACCGACATTAGTACTAGCACACAACAAAACATTAGCGGGACAACTATACTCTGAATTAAAAGAACTATTTCCAGAAAATCATGTTGAATACTTTGTTTCATATTATGATTATTATCAACCTGAAGCCTATAAACCTCAAACAGATACATACATTGAAAAAGATTCATCAATCAATGATGAAATAGATGAACTAAGACATGCAGCAACAAGTGCACTTTTATCATCAAAAGATGTAATAGTGGTAGCATCAGTATCATGCATATATGGTATTGGAGAAAAAGAAGAATATGAAAAAAATATGCTTACATTAAGTGTTGGCCAAACAATAGAAAGAAATCAATTATTAATGAAATTAATCGATATGTTATATGAAAGAAATGATATAGACTTTAAAAGAGGAACTTTTAGAGTTCATGGAGACATAATAGAAATAATCCCGACAAATGAACACTCAAAAGCAATTAGAATAGAACTATTTGGTGATGAAATAGATAAAATATTAGAAACAGATGCAATAACAGGAAAAATAATTTCATCAAAAAAGAATGTGTCCATATTTCCAGCCAGCCACTTTGTAACAAGCGAAGACAAACTACAAGAAGCAATTAAAAGAATAGAAGAGGAATTGGAAGATAGATTAGAGTACTTTAAAGAAAATAATAAATTATTAGAATATCAACGAATTGAACAAAGAACAAAATATGACATAGAAATGATGAAAGAAACAGGATTCTGTAGTGGTATTGAAAACTACTCAAGACATTTAGGAGGAAGAAAAGAAGGAGAAACACCTAATACATTAATTGATTTCTTCCCTAAAGACTTCCTTTTAGTAGTAGATGAATCACATGTAACATTACCTCAAGTAAGAGGTATGTATAATGGAGATAGAGCAAGAAAAACAACATTAGTAGAATACGGTTTTAGACTACCAAGTGCTCTTGATAATAGACCATTAAAATTCGATGAATTCGAGTCGAAAATAAATCAAGCAATATATATATCAGCAACACCTGGAGACTATGAACTAGAATTAGCGCAAAACAAAGTAGATCAAATAATAAGACCAACAGGCTTATTAGATCCAACTATTGAAATAAAGCCATCACTTGGACAAATAGATGATCTAGTCGGTGAAATAAGATCTAGAATAGAAAAAAATGAAAGGGTATTAATAACAACTTTAACAATAAGAATGGCTGAAGAATTAACAAACTACTTAAAAGAACTTGACATAAAAGTAGCATACCTTCATTCAGAAGTAAAAACATTAGATAGATTAAAAACAATAAGAGAATTAAGACTAGGAACTTATGACTGTATCGTAGGAATAAATCTATTACGTGAAGGACTAGACATTCCTGAAGTAAGCTTAATAGCAATACTAGATGCAGACAAAGAAGGATTCTTACGTTCAACAAGAAGCCTTATTCAAACAATCGGAAGATGTGCAAGAAATGAAAACGGTCATGTAATAATGTATGCTGATAAAATGACCGATAGCATGAAAGAAGCAATTGAAGAAACTAAAAGAAGACGTACAATTCAAGAACAATATAACAAAGAACATAACATTATTCCAAAGACAATAAAAAAAGAAATTAGAGAATTAATATCTAATACCGAAGAAGAAAACTATTCAAAACCAGAAAAAGATGATATAATGGAAAACGTAAGCATAGAAAAATTAGAAGAAGAAATGAAAGAGGCAGCAAAGAACTTAGACTTCGAACGTGCTATGCAATTACGTGATATTATATTCGAATTAAAATTAAAATAAAGGAATAGCTATGAAAAAGAAGAAAAAACTAAGAATTAAAAAAGAAGTAAAGAAAAAATTCGCGTTTTTAATGATCGGAATACTAGTAATAATAATTTCATGTGAAGGTATAAACTATTTATACCATATTGAAAGAAAAACAACACCAAAGACAACTGAGAAAAAAGAATATTATAAACTATATGATTTTGGATTTGTTTACGAAAAAAGTGTCAGCGATTATAATCAAAATGGAATAGATGATTACACCGATATTCTAAATGGTGCTAAAAAAGTAGCAGAAAAAAATCCTAAGTATGTAAGTAAATACTATGATGGCGGTTATCCACCTGAAACCGAAGGAATAAGTGCAGATGTAATAGCATGGGCGCTAAAAGAAGCAGGATACGATTTAAAAGAACTTATATCAAAAGATATAAAACAAACTCAAAAATCAAAAGAAAACACTTACAATATAGAAATAAGAGATGACAACATAGACTTCAGAAGAATAACAAATCAACAAATATTCTTTGAAAGATATGCTAAAAAACTAACAGCAGACATATATGAAGTTGGTTCGTTTCAACCAGGTGATATAATAGTATTTGATTACAATTCACATATAGCAATAATTTCTGATAAAATAAACAAAAATGGTATACCATATATAATTCATCTTTATGATGACAAACAAAAATCAAAAGAAGAAGATATTCTAGAAACAACAGATATGACAATTACTAATCACTATAGATTTGAGTATAATAAAAAAATAGAACAATTAATAAATTCATAATAAAAGGAGAAGTACAATGAATAAAGAAGAAATGTTAAAACCAGAAATAGATATGATACAAAATGAAAAATATAAAGATAATTTAAAAATATTAATAAATAGTGTGCCTGATTATTTTTTTGAAATACCAGCCTCATCAACAGGAAAATATCATCCAGAGTTTTCTGCAGGACCACAAGGACTACTTAGACATACAAAAGTAGCAGCAAGAATAGCAAATGAACTTTTATCACTAGAATGCTACCAAAATATGTTTACAAAAGATGAACAAGATCTTTTAAAAATAGCAGTAATAATGCACGACACATTAAAATGTGGAGAAGTAAAAGAACAATATACAAGATTTGATCATCCACTACTTGCGGCAAACAACATCAAAAAACACCAACAAGAAACAACATTTACAGATGATGAAATAAAGTTCCTAACAGATGCAATATCTTCCCATATGGGACAATGGAATACTAATCAATATAGTAATATAGTTCTACCAAAACCAGAAACAAAATACCAAATTTTCGTTCATACATGCGATTACCTGTCAAGCAAAAAATTCTTAAACGTAAAATTTGATAATAACAATAATATACTATAGGAGTAACAAATGAAAAAAGAAAAGAAAAAAGTATTAATAGGCTACTATACAAAATCAGTAGTACTAACATATCTATCTGTAATAAGTGCAATTATAGGTACGTATGTAGCATTAATAGAAAATGAACCAAAATATGCTCTTTTATTACTAATAATATCAGGATTATGCGATGCATTCGATGGAAAAGTAGCAAGAGCATGCAAAAGAACAGAACAAGAAAAACAATTTGGAGTAGAACTAGATTCATTGGCAGATCTAATTGCATTCATAATGTTTCCAATTATAATATTTTATTCACTAGGATTACATAGTATAATTAATATAATAATATTTATATTATTTGCCCTTGGAGGAGTCATAAGATTAGCATACTTTAATACAATTGCCGATCAAAATGCCCCAGTAAAATACTATAGTGGACTACCAGTAACATCAACTGCTATAATATTTCCAGTATTTTACTTATTAACAATGTTGTTAACAACTAATACATTCAATACTTTATACACAATAGTAATGTTAATAACATCAATTCTATTTGTTTTAAACTTTAAAATTAGAAAACCACAGACAAAAGAGTTGATAATATTTCTAATCGGAGGTTTAATTTTAGGAACGATATTAATAATTTTATAAAGTATATGCCGAACAAAATAAGCATATACTTTTTTGATGTAAAATTTAAAAAAGAGAAAAATGATAAAATAATTGACAAAAACGACAAAAAGTGCTATAATAATGCCATTCCAAGTTAAAGGGGGAAATAATATGGATAATAAGTTTTATTTAGACAAAGAATTAAAATACGCAACAAAATTTGGTTACAAAGGAAAAACGTATGAATTGAAAAATCCAAGAGATATAGGAACAATATTAATTGGTTTAGGAGAAACATCTGCAATCTATAAGTTTATGGAAGCTAATGATAATAATCAAGTTGTAATTGGAGAAGAATACTTCAAAAAAGAAGAAAAAGAATCAAAAATCTCAAACATGAAAGTTTATAAGAACAATATCAAAAAAGCTAAAAAGAGTTTAAGCCTTAAAATAACTGCAGGAGTCTTAGCAATAGCAATTGGTGCATCAGCACTTATTGGATGTTCAACTAAAGAACAAAAAGCAGAAGAACCAGTAACAACAGTAGAAAATTATCAAGAAATGGATTTTGAACAACTACTTGCGCTTTTAAATGAAGGAGTGCAAAGAGATTCATTTGAATTAATGGATGAAGTTCAAAACTACTTCAATAATACTGCAGCACCAACTATTAAAGTAAAAGCAGATAAAGGTGCACAATTATTCTTAAATGCTGATGAAGTAAAATCATTATTTACATATGCAAATGCAGATACATATTCTAAAGAAACATTCTATGAAATATTTGGTTCAACATTTGATGATGCTAAAGCAACTGAAGATTATACTAATTCTGCAAGAGTGTTAAATAATTATTATCTAAGAGCAACAAATCCATCTGGTATAGATAAACTATTCCAAAATGCAAAAAATCAAGAACTATTTGCTAGCTTTGAACAATTAGTACTAAACTATAATAAAAAGCCATCTAAAGAAAATAAACAAAAAATTGTTAATAAATTAGATCAAATATATTTTAGTGGAAAAATAGATAGTTTAAAAAATACTTGTCCAGAAGCTGTATCATTCATCGGAACACATATGACAGCAGCACTAGAATTAAATGGAGTATTATCAAAATCATTTGCAGACAAAGTAGTCGAAGCCAATGAAACAGTAACATGTAATACTATAAAAGAATACATAAAAGAAATAGATGAATATACAGAAGCAAGAAACTTAGTAGTCGTTACAAATCAAGACAAACAAGAAATTAACTTAACTGATAATCAAGCATTATATTATATTTCAGATGCAATGGATAATAAAAATATCAAAGTAAGTTCAAGAGACATTGCACCAATAATAAAGAATGGAAGATTAACAAAGAAAATATCCGCAAATAATGCAGTATACAAAAATACAAAAATTAAAAATACTAAGTTCACAAGAAAACAAGTTAGTAAAAAGACTGCAATAAAAAACTTTGGAAAAGATAAAGTTAAAAAGGCAGAAGATAAAGCAGATAAGTTTGATCCAATAATAACTATTGATAATAAGGATTATTCAATAGATGATGCAAATGCAATTGAAGAAATAACAAGAGAAGCAAAACAATATGGTGTTAACTTTACAAATGATATCTATCAAGAAATGTATAGAAATAATGGTTCATTTAACAGTGCTACTTATGAAGCTAAATTAACAAATAAAGCAAATAGCTATACAGGAAAATATAAAGAAAAATATAGAGTAGCATTATGGCAAGGATATAGAGAGGCCGTAAGACTTGCAAAAGAACTATATGATAGTGAAAAACAATTTAGAGAAGACGCTGAAAAAGAAATAATTCATGAAGAAGAAACTACAACAACTGATAGAAACATACCAAAAGATACAACAGTAGAAGACAATACAAATAATAACAACAATAACAACAACAGTAATGATAATACAAATAACAACGAAGATTCAACAACTATAAAAAACACTGAAACAGTGACACCATCTGCTGACAATGACTATACGTATGAAGATGAAACAATTATAGAAAGGGTTTATAGCAAATAAGGGGGATTAAATTATGGGATACGAAGTAGATTATAATGAAAATAATAATAACAAACCATTAACACATTATATTAAAAACTTTCTAGTGGGATTTCTATTAATAGTAATATTACTTTTATTACTAGTATGGATTTTCCCAACTAATTCAACAATTCAAAAACTATTAAATAGTAATAAAGAAGAAACAAATGAATTCTCAAATTATTTCCAAGAAAACATCAATTTATTAAAAGATGTAGCAGAGTCTTATTTTACATTAGAAAGACTTCCTAAGAATGAAGGAGATAAAGTAAGAATTACACTTGGAGAAATGTTAGAAAAGAAACTTCTAATTAACTTAAGTGATGATAAAGGTAAAATGTGTAACATTGATAACACATATGTTGAAGTAACAAAGAAAAAAATAGAATATGAAATGAAAATTTACCTTTCATGTGGTGACGATGAAGACTATGTAATCGTATATTTAGGATGCTATGATTATTGTTCTAATTATGTTTGTGAAAAGAAAACAACAACTAAGACAACAACTACAAAAACAACAAATAATAACAATAAACCAACACCAACACCAGTAACAAAACATTATTGTAAAGTAGTAAACAATAAATACTATGACAATAAAGGAAATGTTGTAACAAAATCAGCATATGAAAAAGCATGTAAAAATACACCACCCACAACAAAATACTATTGTAAAGTAGTAAATAACAAATACTATGATAACAAAGGAAATGTTGTGACAAAATCAGCATATGAAAAAGCATGTAAAAAATATCAATATTTATATGAAAAGAAAGTAGAAGCAACATATAGTAATTGGTCAGATTGGTCAAATGAAAAAGAATATAATCCAAATAATAACAACATTGTTTGGGGTAAACAAGAATTAGTATGGAATGAAAAATATGGTTATGCAAACATAACACATAATAAAAAACAATATAGAAATGATACAACAAAACCTATATTTGGAAAAGATGAGCTAATTAAAACATCATTAACATCTAAACAATGGACTTGTAAAAACTATTATTACTATATAAACCAAACAACAGGAAAAACATATAAAGCAACAAATTGGAAATATCAAGGAAAAGTAACACTTGGATATATTCCACAAAATACTAATACAGTAAAATATGAATATGTTGGATTTGACTTTGATGCTTGTGCATCTAACTGTACACTAAAACCAATATATATATTCAAAAAATATACTAGAAGTGCAACAGTATCATCAACTTCTAAGAAAACACTTGAAGCAGAATGTAGTGAATTAGAAGAAAGAGAAGTTCCAATTTATACAACAGTATCAAGAATAATTGGTTATGAACAAAAAACTGTAACAGTAACAACAACTGAAAGAGTATATTACTATCATACAAAAACAAGAACACTTAAATCAAAAGCACAAACTTACAAAGTATGGTCTAATTCATCAAATGATACAAAATTAATTAAACAAGGATACAAGTATACTGGAACAAAACAAGAAATAAAATAGTAAGAGCGATTGAAAAATTGCTCTTTTTCTTGCATAAAATATTTAAAAATAGTATTATAATATAAAAAGATGGAGGTATATATGGAAAAAATAAACTTATACATTGATTTTGATGGAGTTATATTAGATACAATAAATCCTTTATATCAAAAATTAAAAGAAGACAATGTTCCTGAAGAAAAAGTAAAAGAATTCTTTGTCAATTATGATTGGGCAAAAATAATAAAAGATAAATACATCATAAACGATAGCATTAATTGTATTCAAAAAATAATAGATAGTGAGAAATTTAATCTTGCTATATTAACACATGTAAATTCTCTACATGAAGCAGAACTAAAGATTAAATATCTAAGGAAATATTTCAAAGATATAACAATTATACCTTGCCCTAAAGCAATATCAAAAACTAAAATGGTTCATACAAAAGATTCTGTATTAGTGGATGATTATGCAGGAAACTTAAGAGAATGGGAACATGAAAGTGGAATTCCAGTCAGATTCTCTCAAAAGAAGAATGGAAAAGGCTTCAAAGTTGTTGATAAACTAGATCAATTAATAGAAATGTTTTAATGTAATAAGACAGCGTTTCAAGGGACAAACATTGCATTGTTTATAAAAACATGATATTATAGTAAATGAAATTGAGAAATAGCAAAATATATGATAAACGCATATACTAAAATATAAACAAATAGCGAGGTAGCGAAGTGAAAAAAATAATTATAAATGGAAATAAAAAACTGTCTGGAACAATAAGAATAAGTGGTGCCAAAAATGCTGCAGTAGCATTAATACCGGCAGCAATTATATCAGATGAGCCATCAACAATATGTAATATTCCTGAAATATCAGACATAAACTCATTAGAAAGCATATTATCTTTTTTAGATATTAAGACAAAAAGAGCAACAGAGTCAATGATAATAGACCCAACAAATATGCACAACAAATCAATACCTGAAGAAATATCTAGCAAATTGCGAGCTTCATATTACTTTATGGGAGCCCTTTTAACAAAATACAAATATGTTGAAATGAATTTTCCAGGAGGATGCAAAATAGGCTCAAGACCAATAAATTATCATCTTGAAGGGTTCAAAAAATTAGGAGCAACAGTTACAGAAAAAGGCGATAAATATATAATAAAAGCAGAAAAATTAAAAGGCACAGACATTACATTAGAAAAAGCCTCAGTTGGAGCAACAATAAACATAATGTTTGTAGCAATAAAAGCTGAAGGTACAACAACTATAAATAATGCTGCCAAAGAACCAGAAATAATAAACGTTGCGCAATTCCTAAAAAGCATGGGAGCAAAAATAAGTGGCGAAGGTACAGAAAAAATAACAATCACTGGAGTGGAATACTTGTCAAAGGGTCAAACTGAAGTAATTCCAGACAGAATTGAAGCAGGAACATATGTAATAATGGGTTCCCTAATTGGGGAAAATCTAAAAATAGATAACATAGTTCCAGAACATCTAAAATCATTGACTGATAAATTAAAAGAAGCAAATGCTAACATACAAATTGGAATAGACAATATTATGTGTAATAAAAGTGATAACTTGAAAGCAATCGATATAGTAACATCATATTATCCAGCCTTTCCAACAGATCTTCAACAACCATTTTCAGTATTTACAACGCAATGCGAAGGCCAATCAACAATAAAAGAAACATTATATGAAAATAGATTTATGCACGTTCCATATCTGAATAAAATGGGAGCTAATATAAAAACAAAAAAAGATACTGCAATAGTAATAGGAAAAACAAAACTAGTAGGAACAGAGGTAGTAGCAACAGACTTAAGAGCGGGAGCTTCACTAGTAATCGCAGGTTTAATCGCAGAAAACAAAACCACTATATCCGAAGTAGAACACATTTTAAGAGGATATGAAGGCATAATTGAGAAATTAACAAACGTTGGTGCAGACATCAAAATAGTTGAAGAAATACCTGTTAATAGCTAAAAAAACAATAAAAATATTGCAATATTTAAAAAAGTTTGATATACTATACAAGAATTAATTATTACTATGACTTAAATGTCATGGCGGAAGGAGATGCAAAATGAAAAAAGTAATTGAAACAAAACCAACAAAATTTATATGTGCATGTGGTGAAACATTCACTGCAGACTCAACAAAAAAAGAAGACGAAATCCATGTTGAAATATGTTCTAAATGTCATCCATTCTATACAGGAAAACAAGGAACAGCAACTTTAACAGGTAATGTTGAAAAGTTTAATAAAAAATATAACAGAAAATAGTCTTCTATTATCTGTTTTTTTTAAAAACAGTTGACAAATAAACTAAATAATGATAAATTAAATGCATATTTATGAAGCAGGTGCAAAAGCACAAGAATTATAGCAATGATTCAAAGAGAGCTAAGGGTTGGTGCAACTTAGCAACATTCTATAAGGAACTAAAACTGTGGAGATGGCAAAAGCCCGGTTAATAAACCGTTATCAGTAAGAGATATCAGTTAATGATAAGAAAGGTGGTACCGCGATAAAACGCCCTTTCATCATTAACTTTTTTTTGTAAATAAAAGGAGAGGATAAAATGAAAGAATTTACAGAACAAGAATTAATAAGAAGACAAAAAGCTGAGGATTTACGTGCCAAAGGAATAGAACCATTTGGTTATCGTATAGATTTAACTAGCAATTCCAAAGAAATAAAAGAAAAATATGGAGAAATGACAAAAGAAGAATTACATGAAGTAGAAATACCAGTAACAATCGCAGGACGTATAATGACTAAAAGAGGAAAAGGTAAAGTAGGATTCATGCATATTCAAGATAAATATGGTCAAATTCAAATATACGTAAGAAAAGATGAAATTGGGGACTTTGAATATGAACTCTTCGATAAAGCAGACATTGGTGATATAGTAGGAATCGAAGGACTAGTAATGAAAACCAACACTGGAGAATTAAGTGTAAAAGCTACAAAATATCATCACATAGTTAAATCACTAAGACCACTACCAGAAAAATACCATGGTTTATCAGACGTAGAAGAAAGATACAGAAGACGTTATGTAGACTTAATAATGAATGAAGAAGCAAGAAAAATTGCATTTGCAAGACCAAAAGTAATACGTACAATTCAAAATTTGCTAGATAGTGAAGGATATGTTGAAGTAGAAACTCCAATACTAGGAACAATACAAGGAGGAGCAGCAGCAAGACCGTTCATTACACATCACAATGCTTTAGATATTGATATGTATCTTCGTATAGCAACAGAACTACATTTAAAAAGACTAATTGTCGGAGGAATGGATGCAGTATATGAAATAGGAAGAATCTTCAGAAATGAAGGAATGGATAGAAACCATAATCCAGAATTCACTACAATCGAACTATATAAAGCGTTCTCTGATATGGAAGGAATGATGGATACAGCAGAAAGAATAATCAAAAAAGTTTTAACGGAAGTACGTGGAGAACTACAATTTGAATACAAAGGTCATATGCTTGACTTTGAAAAACCATTTGCAAGAGTTCACATGTGCGAAGCAATAAAAAACGAATGTGGAGTAGACTTCTTTGAAATAACTGATCTTGAAGAATGTAAGAAATTAGCACTAGAACATGGTATTGAAGTAGAAGATCACTTCCTATATGGACACATAGTGGAAGCATTCTTTGAAAAGTATTGCGAAGATAAAATTATTCAACCAACATTTATCTATGGACACCCAACTGATATAAGTCCATTATCAAAAAGAAATAGAGAAAATCCATTATTTACAGATAGATTTGAACTATTCATAGCAAACACTGAATATGCAAACGCATTTACAGAATTAAACGATCCAATTGATCAAAGAGCAAGATTTGAAGCCCAAGTAGAAGAACAAAGACTAGGAAACGATGAAGCAAGCGACATGGATGAAGACTTCTGTGAAGCACTAGAATATGGACTTCCACCAACCGGAGGAATGGGAATTGGTATAGATAGACTAGTAATGCTAGTAACTGGAGTAGACACAATAAGAGAAGTAATCCTATTCCCACATATGAAAAACAGAGAATAATAACAAAGGAGAATAAACATGAAAATAGAAGGAATGGCAAAAGTAGCAATAGATGTTGATCCACAAAGCATAGATTTAACACCTATAGAATTAACTAAAGATAACATTGACAAAGTTATATATAATTTATACAAAAGAATAGGCTTGGGAAAATATGTTTTAGCACCTGGTTTAACAGAACAATTATACCTAGACGAAAATGAAGAAGGTATTTATTATCAAATGCCACACGAAGTGGCATCATACAATGTTGTAAAACCAAAACCAATCTTAGTAGCAACAGATGAAAAAACAATAGAATTATTTAAATTGCTAAAACAATTAGAAAGTGGATTAAAAAAGTACATGGACGATTCAGAAGAACTAGTTGAAGCACATAAAATGAAAAAATCAATGAGATAAGCACTAAATAAAGTGCTTTTTTCGTTAAAATACCACTTTTTTACATATTTTACTTTATTTTTTTTGATAAAAGTGTGATAATTGTATTAGGAGGTTAAAAGATATGAAGAAAAATAATTTATTTAAGATATTAGGAATAGTCTTAGCAGGTTATGTTCTATTATCTTGGCTAGTTCCAATAGTAGTAAGCATATTTGGATGGAAAGTCGAAGCATCATACCAAATTGGACTAACTAAATTCGGTTCAACATTTATCGATGCATTCGCAGGCTTCTCAAACGTTATCGTATTCATTCTTCTAATCGGAGGATTATATGCTGTAATGGATGCAACTGGAGCCTATAAACCTGCAATTGAAAAATTAGCAGAAAAATTCAAAGGAAAAGAAAAATTAGTCCTAATTACAATAATTGTATTGATGGCAATCATTTCATCAATAACAGGATTAGAACTAGGATTACTTATTCTATTCCCATTCATCATCTCATTAGTATTAATGATGGGATATGATAAAATAATTGCATTAGTGGCAACATTTGGTGCAACAATCGTTGGTATGTATGGAGCAACATATGCAGGAACATTATATGGATACTTAGATGGATTCATGCAAACTAAACCAACAGATAATATTCTAGCAAAAGTAATATTATTTGTACTAGCTTTAGGACTATTAATTGGATTCACACTAATCTATATGAAAAAGAACAACATGCTACAAGAAAAAACTGCTAACAAAGCAAAAAAATCAAAAGAAAAGGCTACTAAAAAAACAGTAAAATCTGAAACTAAAAAAGAAAAAGTTAAAAAAGCAGATAAGAAAGAAAAAACTGAAGAAAAAGAAAAGAAAGTATGGCCATTACTATTAGTATTAGGACTACTATTCTTAGTATTAATTCTTGGTACAACTGCTTGGGGTAACATCTTTAGTAGCAACTGGTTTGCAACAGCTCATGATACAATCATGAATAAATGGAAAATCGGAGGATTCGCAATAGTAGAAAAACTATTCGGTGGATTAGATGCATTCGGTACTTGGACATCATCAACTAGATATGTATCATACTCAATTATGATTCTATTTGCAGTAGCTACATTAGCAATAGTTTACAAAGTTAAACTAAAAGATGCCTTTGACGCATTCGTAAAAGGAATAAAAGAATATGTAGTACCAGCATTCTTAGCATTAATAGCATACTCTATCTTCGTATTTGCTATTTACTATCCAGTACTAGGAGTCATTACTACTTGGATAACAGGATTAACTGATTCATTCAATATAGTAACATCTGGATTACATGCAATAATAAGCAGTGTATTCTACCCAGACTTCTCATACTATGGATACTACATTGTATATACATTTGTTCAAACTATTCAAGATACATCACTATATTCATTAATAGGCTTAGTATTTACTAACTTATATGCATTAGTTATGTTAGTAGCGCCAACAAGTGTACTATTATTAACTTCATTATCAATATCTGAAGTTAAATATACAGAATGGTTAAAATTCATCTGGAAATACGCTCTATGCTTACTAGTAATATCATTTATCGTATTTACAGTATTAACATTAATCTAATAAGAGCAAGCAATTGCTCTTTTTTTGTTGAATAAAAAAAATTATTTTTTTAAATAGTCTACATACACTATTATTGGGTGATATAAAAATGTTTTCAAAATTTGATGAACAAGCAAAAAAAGTATTAGTAAATATGCAAAAAGAAATGGCAATGT
Organism: uncultured Bacilli bacterium; assembly: GCA_934090595.1. GTDB lineage: Bacteria > Bacillota_I > Bacilli_A > RF39 > UBA660 > JAEDJI01. The sequence continues at coordinate 16,046 of CAKOJO010000007.1, forward strand.
TAAAACATCCATACATTGGTAGTGAACACTTATTTTTATCCCTTTTAAAACTGGGAGAAAAAGATGATATAAAACTATTAAATAAAACTGGCATAACATACGACATATTTAAAAACGAACTAATTAAAATTGTAGGAACAGGAAGTAAAGAAAATGACTATTATCTTTATACACCACTTTTAAGAAACATAATCGAAGTAGCAGAGCTAATATCAAATGACAAAAAGAAAAAACTAGTAGACAGTCACGACCTTTTATTAGCACTCTTTGAAGAAGGCGAAGGAATAGCAATCAGAATATTACTAGGAATGGGAATAGATGTAGACACACTATATGATGAATTTGATGAAAAGTTTATACCAAACCAAAAAAATAATAAAAAATTAATGATAGACTCTTTCGGAATAGATCTAAATAAAAAAGCTAAAAAAGGTGAAATAGATCCAGTCGTAGGAAGAGAAAAAGAAATAAAAAGAGTTCTAGAAATACTATCACGTAGAACCAAAAACAACCCATTACTAATCGGAGAAGCAGGAGTAGGAAAAACCGCCATAGTAGAAGAACTCGCAAGAATACTAACAAGCAATAATACATATGGACCACTAAGTAAAAAAAGAATAGTATCAGTTTCCATGGCTTCACTAGTCGCAGGTACCAAATATCGAGGAGAATTTGAAGAAAGAATAAACAAAATCATAACAGAATTAGAAGAAGAAAATGATGTAATACTATTTGTGGATGAAATCCATACCCTAGTCGGAGCAGGAGGAGCCGAAGGAGCAATAGATGCATCAAATATCCTAAAACCAGCCCTTGCAAGAGGAAAAATCAAAATAATCGGAGCAACCACTACCGAAGAATATAAAGAATACATAGAAAAAGATAAAGCTCTATCAAGAAGATTTCAAACAGTAACAATAAAAGAACCAGATACAAAAACAGTTCTTCAAATACTAACAAAACTAAGACCAATATACGAAAAATATCACAAAGTAAAAATAAGTGATGAAATACTACAAGAAATAGTAACATTATCAAATAGATACATTCATGATAGAATGATGCCAGATAAAGCAATAGACGTTTTAGATGAAGTATGCTCAAGAACATTTATATCAAATTGCAAAAAGACAAACAAACTAGATGATATTTATATAGAACTAAATAAAATAAAAGATTTAAAAAACGATTCAATAATTAAAAATGATTTTACAAATGCCTTAGAATTTAGAAAAAAAGAACTTTTGCTTGAAGACAAGAAAAATAAATACGAAATGAATAAACAACCAAATAACTACCATAATGTTAACATAAAAGACGTAATCGAAGTAGTAGAATCAAGATCAAAAATACCTGTTCTTTTAGATGATAAAAATATGTGGTTAAAAGTTAAAAACAAAATAAATAAAACAGTACTGGGACAACAAGAAGCAGTGGATACACTATGCGATATAATAAAAAAATATAACTATGACTATGACAAAACAAAACCATTATCATTTCTATTCGTGGGTCCATCCGGAGTAGGAAAAACCCTATTAGTAAAAGAATACGCTAAAAACTATTATAAAAAAGACAGTTTAATAAGATTAGATATGAGTGAGTATAAAGAAAACCACTCAGTAAGCAAATTAATAGGATCCCCTCCAGGATATGTTGGATATGATGACAATAAAAATGTCTTTGAACAAATAAAAGACAATCCTCATAGTCTAATCCTCTTAGACGAAATAGAAAAAGCAAGTCCTGATGTAATTAACTTGTTTCTTCAAATACTAGACGAAGGAATAGCAAAAAATTCCAAAGGAGAAGAAATCAACTTTAGAAACACAATCATCATAATGACCTCCAATATAGGATGCGAAAAAAAACAACTAGGATTCAACAATAATAAAAACAAAAATACCGACATAAATAAAATCCTAGGAATATCTTTTGTAAATAGAATAAACAAAATTATATTCTTTAATCAAATGAACGAAGAAACAATTTTAAAAATAATAAGAAACAAAATAAACAATTTAAGAAAAAAATACAAAGATAAAAATATAAACTTAACCATATCAAGAAACATAGAACAAGAAATAAAAGATTTATGCGAATATGAAACATATGGTGCCAGAAAAATAGACAAAGTAATATACAATAGTTTAGAAAACATTATTATAGATAATATTTATAATGGAAACAAAGATATAAAAATCTCTAGTATTATGAACGTAGAACTTGTATAATCTTTGTTTTTTTGGTATAATTTAACGTATTAAAAGAGGTGATTAAATTGAAAGAAGTAAGAACAAGATTTGCACCAAGTCCAACAGGATTTATGCACATAGGAAACTTAAGAACAGCAATCTTTGAATACTTATTAGCAAAAAAAAATAATGGTAAATTCATACTAAGAATTGAAGATACAGATCAAGAAAGACTAGTCGAAGGATCAATAGACTTTATCTATAAGACACTAGAGCTATGTAACTTTGTAATTGATGAAGGACCAAACAATGAAGGAGAAGTTGGACCATATATCCAAAGCGAAAGAAAAGATATCTATAAAAAATATGCACTAGAATTAGTAGAAAAAGGCTATGCCTACTATTGCTTCTGTACTGAAGAAAGACTAACTAAATTACGTGAAGTTGCAAGCCTAAATAAAACTCCATTTATGTACGATGGTCATTGTAAGAACTTAACCAAAGAAGAAGTAGAAGAAAAATTAAAAAACAATGAACCATATGTTATAAGACAAAAAATGCCAAAAGAAGGACAAACAGTAATAAATGATTTAGTGTATGGAGAAGTACTAATCGAAAACTCTGTACTAGAAGATCAAATACTATTAAAATCAGACGGTTATCCAACATATAACTTTGCTAATGTAGTAGACGATCATTTAATGAAAATAACCCATGTAATAAGAGGAAAAGAATACTTAGATCAAACAGCAAAATATAATCTATTATATGATGCATTTGGATGGGAAAAACCAACATACATTCATGTAGCTATGGTACTCGGAGAAGACGGTAACAAACTAAGTAAAAGAAATAAAGATGCATCATTCATGGATTTATACAATGAAGGCTATCTACCACAAGCAATAGTAAACTACCTAGTCCTTTTAGGATGGTCTCCAAAAGATAATCAAGAAATATTTACAATGGATGAACTAATCGAAGCCTTTGATCCAACAAGAATAAGTAAATCATCTAGTAGTTACGATGTAAAAAAACTAAGATGGTTCAATGCTCATTACATAAAACAATTAGAAAAAGACGAAGTAGTAAACTTGTGTCTACCATTCCTTCAAGAAAACTATGACTTAAAAGATAAAACACCAACTTGGATAGAACATCTAATAGAAATATATCAAAATCATTTAAGTTATGGAAAAGAAATAGTAGAACTAACTGAACTATTCTTTAAAGAAGATATAACTTTAGATAAGGAATGTCAAGAATTCATGCAACAAGAAACAGTAGATGAAACCATAAGTACATTAAAACAAGAATTAGAAAATCTTACAACTTGGACAGTAGAAAATATAAAAGAAGCAATAAATAGTACTAAAGAAAAAGCAGGAGTCAAAGGAAAAATGCTATATATGCCTATCAGAATAAAAGTAAGCGGACAAATGCATGGACCTGAACTACCTGATACAATTTATCTATTAGGAAAAGAAACCGTTTTAAAAAGATTAAGCAGGTGATAAAATGAAATTTTATAATACTTTAACAAGAAAAGTAGAAGAATTTATTCCAAATGACAAAAACAATGTATCATTCTATACATGTGGTCCAACAGTATACCATGACCAACACATAGGAAATATGCGTAACTATATAGGACACGATATTCTAGATAAAACTCTAAGATATTTAGGATACAATGTTACTAGAGTAATGAACATAACAGACGTTGGACACCTAACAAGTGATTCCGACTCTGGAGAAGATAAAATGGTAAAAAGCGCTAAAGAAAAAAAATCAAGCGTTCTAGAAATAGCAAAATATTATACAGATGCATTCTTTAAAGACTTTGAATTACTAAATAATCGAAGACCAGATATAGTAAGCCCAGCAACAGATCATATAAATGACTATATAAAAATAATCGAAAAACTATTAGAAAAAGGATACGCATACAAAAGCGGAGGAAATGTTTACTTTGATGTATCTAAACTCGATGATTACTACAAATTAACAAATCATAAAGAAGATGAAATGGTTGTCGGAGTAAGACAAGGCGTAACTAATGATGACAATAAAAAAAATCAAGCAGACTTTGCCCTTTGGTTTACTAAGTCAAAATTTGAAGACCAAGAATTAAAATGGGATTCCCCATTCGGAGTAGGTTATCCAGGATGGCATATAGAATGCTCTGGAATTAGCATGCATTACCTTGGAGAGTATCTAGATATTCATGGCGGAGGAGTAGACAATATCTTTCCACACCATACCAACGAAATAGCACAAAGCGAAGCATATCTAGGACACAAATGGTGCAACTACTGGTTTCATAATGAACACTTAATGGATGAAACAGGAAAAATGTCTAAGAGTAAAGGAGCGACATTAACTGTATCCCTATTAAAAGAAAAAGGTTACGACCCATTAGCATTCAGATATATGTGTCTAACAAGCCACTACAGGAGGCAACTAGTATTTTCATACGAAGGATTAGAAACAGCAAGCAAAGCCTATAAAAAATTAAAATCACGTATCTCTAATCTTGAAGACACCAAACAACTACAACAAAAAGAATTTGAAACATATCAAAACAAATTTAAAGAAAACCTAGAAAATGATTTAAATACCGCAAATGCTATAACACTAATATATGATATATTAAAAGATCAAAACATAAATGACACAACAAAAATAAAACTAATCGAAGACTTTGATCAAGTATTATCATTAGACTTATTAAAACAAGAAGAAAATAAAATTGATGATAATTTAAAAGAATATATTGAACAACAAATAAAACTAAGACAAGAAGCAAAACAACAAAAAGACTATCAAAAAGCAGATGCAATAAGAGATGAACTATTACAAAAAGGAATAAAATTAATAGACACCAAAGAACAAACAACTTATGAAATCATTATAGGGAGGCAAAAATGATATATTACACACTAGGAATAATATCTTTATTAATAACAGTTATAGCACAAATATACATTAACATTACATATTCAAAATACAGCCAAATACAAAGCAAAAACAAATTAAGTGGTTTTGAAACAGCAAAAAAAATACTAGAAAAAAATAACTTAGAAAAACTATATGTAGTAGAAACACAAGGAACCCTAACAGATCATTATGATCCAAAAGCAAAAGTAGTAAGACTATCTCATAATGTTTTTGATGGAGACAGCATAAGCTCAATCGCTGTAGCAGCACATGAATGCGGTCATGCAATTCAAGACAAAAATAAAAACAAATTCATGAGAATAAGAAGCTTCCTAGTGCCATTTGTAAACTTTAGTACCAAAATGGGTTACATAGTAGTAGTACTAGGGGCAATTCTAGGAATGTTTCAATTAATATACTTTGGAATAATTCTTCTAATGATTATATTACTATTCCAATTGGTGACATTACCAGTAGAAATCGGTGCATCTCGTGATGCCCTAAAATACTTAGAAGAATATAACATTCTAACAAAAGAAGAAGTAGAAGACGCCAAAAAAGTACTAACAAGCGCAGCACTTACATATGTAGCAAGCCTTGCCAGTACAATAATCGAAGTATTAAGACTATTATCAATTACCAACAATGACTAACACTACTTATTCACCATTACAACTAGCATATATCGGAGATAGCGTCTACGAAACTCTAGTAAGAGATTATCTTCTTAACAAAACAAAGACAAAAGTAAATGAACTACAAACAAAAAGTTTAGAATTTGTAACAGCAAAAAGACAAGCACATATTTTAAACGAACTAATAAAAGAAAATAAACTAACCGAAGAAGAACTAGAAATAGTAAAAAAAGGAAGAAATACCAAAGTAAATTCAAAACCCAAAAACTGTGATATATTAACCTATAAACATGCTACTGCATTCGAAACATTAATCGGTTATTTATATTACAATAATAAAGAAAGAATAAATGAAATATTTAAAGAAATAGTAAACATAAAAGAATAAGAGGTACAATTATGATAGTATATGGAAGAAATAGTAGCTACGAAATATTAAAAAATTGCAAATCTGTTAAAAAAGTATATTTGGATAGGAAATTTAGTGACAAAACACTGATTTCCCTTATAGAAAAATTAAAAATTGAACCAATTTTATGCACCAAATTTGAATTAGATGAACTTGCAAATGGAAATCATCAAGGTATAATAGTAGACATCGAGGAATTCGACTACTGTGATATTGATGATATCATTAAAGAACAAGGCCTAATTGTAATGCTAGATCATCTAGAAGACACACACAACTTTGGTGCTATAATAAGAACTTGTTTAGCGGCAGGAGTAGATGGAATAATAATACCTAAAGACCGAAGTGTCAAAGTAAATTCCACCGTAATGAAAACCAGTAGTGGTGCTGCCATAAGAAGTAAAATATGCATGGTAACCAATCTAAATCAAACCATAAAATATCTAAAAGAAAAAGGTTACTGGTTTTATTCAGCAGACATGAATGGAGAAAACTATAGTGAAATAGACTATGCTCCCAATACTTGCTTAATAATAGGCAATGAAGGATCAGGAGTCTCTGAACTAGTAAAAAAATCATCAGATTACATAGTGTCAATTCCTATGAAAGGACAATTTGAAAGTTTAAATGCTTCAGTCGCAACAGGAATATTAATATATGAGGTTGTAAGACAAAGAAGTCATTAAGGAGGACACTATGCAATACCAAACAAATGACGAAGAACTTATCTACATGGTAAGAGAAAACGACGAAGAAGCATGGAAAATAATAATGGAAAAATACGAACCATTATTAAAATACCTTGCTTTTTATTATCAAAAAACATACGGAGTAAAAGCATCGATAGATCATGAAGATTTACTACAAGAAATGAGATTAACGCTCTATAAAGCAATAAGAATGTATAAAACAGATGAAAGCAATCGATTCTATCCATATCTATCAGCATCATTAAAAAATACATGCAATGATTACTATAAAAGAAGATATAAAAGATACCAAAAAGAATTCTTAGTCGCGGACATCTCAAAATACGAACTATGTGAAGAACAAGATCCATTACTATCAACATACTATGACTATTACTTAACAGAACTATTAAAAGATTTCAACACCAAGCTAAATGCTCAAGACTCTGCAATATTTCTTTTGAAATTATCATCAATGACATATCAAGATATAGCGAAAATACTAGATATAAACACTAAAAAAGTAGATAATTCCATCTTTAGAACTAAACAAAAACTAAAAAAATATCTAAAAAAACTAGATTTAGAAAACACATACTTAGACAAAATTCTACAGTAATACAACAAAAAAGTAAAAATAGGTTTATTATCAAGAAAAAATATGCTATAATGACTATGATAAGGAGTATAGGCTATGGATAATAACGTTGTATCATTAAGACAATTTATAAATAATAAAGACAATTATGCTTATAAAGCACAAACCTTTTGTCGTCTAATGAAAGTAGTATGTGATGCTATAGAAAAAGAACCAAGATCATTAGTTAGAATTAACCTAGATGAAATAAAAATAAATACATCAACTGGAGAAATAATTCTATCAGACAATTTATTTGCAACAACAGATAAAACAATCGCCGGAGTAAATACAGGAGTAAGTCTAATGGCAGATCGTAAAAGCTCCTTTGAACATAAAAGAATATCATTTGCCCTTATGGTACTTGGATGGTATGTGAATGAAGATCATAGTGCTGTATTCAATGACCTGATGGTATTAGAAAACTTTAACGACTATATGAGTAAAGTTCCAAACTGGTTACAAGATTATTTTATAAGCATATTTCTAAGAATGGACTATACTAAATCATTCTCAGATTATTATAAAGACAACTTTATAGATAAAGTAAAAAACGATGTAAAAACATCACTTGAACCATATCATCTAAACGATGAACAAATGAAAAAAGTAACATCAGTAATAGTTAAAAAGACACAAAGAATAATGAAAGGTGGGGAATAATATGAATAAAAATCTTTTTGATTTTGCAGAAGACAAATTCTTAGAAAATATTCCCACAGTCATAACAAGTGTAAAGAAGTCACTTGATCAAGTAAATCAGTCACAATATCAATTTCAAAATCAAACAAATGAATACTCAGGAAGCACAATGGAACAAACTCAAAACAAACAACTAGTAAAATCAAGACAATTAAACTCAAATCAAGCAGTAAGACCAGTAATAAATAATGAACAATCAACATATAATAATTATCCAAATTACTCAAACTATCAAACAACTCAAGGTGGGTATACTAATCAAAATGGTCTATCAACAGTATTAACACTATCAGTAACACTCTTACTAATAGTGCTAGTATTCGCAGTAACATTCTTTATAATTAAATTTGTATAAAAGATGCTAGACATCTTTTTTTTTCTACAAAAAACGAGTTTATTAAAACAAATATTTGTGATATAATAAATGAGTCAGGAGTGATATATATGGATAAAATAATTATAAAAGGAGCAAGAGAAAATAACCTAAAAAACATAAATCTTGAACTACCTAAGAATAAACTAATAGTAATGACTGGGGTATCTGGAAGTGGAAAGTCTTCACTTGCTTTTGATACAATTTGTGCCGAAGGAGAAAGAAGATACCTAGAAAGTTTATCATCATACGCAAGACAATTTCTCGGAGGAACAGAAAAACCAGACGTAGACTCAATCGAAGGGTTATCTCCAACTATATCGATAGATCAAAAAACAACCAATAAGAATCCTCGTTCAACCGTAGGAACAGTAACAGAACTTTATGATTATTTAAGACTTTTATTTGCAAGAATTGGTACTCCATACTGTCCAACTCATAAAATTCCAATAAAAAATCAAAGTATTGAAGAAATGACTAACAAAGTAATGGAATTAGAAAGTCAAACTAAAATAATAATTGAAAGTCCAGTAATCGAAGGTAAGAAAGGTACACATAAAGATTTACTCGAAGACCTAAGAAAAGATGGATATGTAAGAGTAATTATAGATGATAATCAATATGACCTATCTGAAGAAATCCGACTAGATAAAAATAAAAAACATAATATTAACGTTATAATTGATAGATTAGTTCTAAAAGAAGAAATAAAATCAAGACTATATGAATCAATAGAAAACGCTTGCAAACTATCTCATGGAAAAGTAGTAATAGACGTTCTAGGTAAAGAAAAACTATTATTCTCAGAGAACTTTGCTTGCCCTCATTGTGACTTCTCATTAACAGAACTAGAACCAAGAATATTTAGTTTCAATGCCCCATATGGAGCATGTCCAGAATGTAAAGGACTCGGAGTAAAACTAGTAATAGATAAAGATTTAATTATGCCAGACAAAGACAAAAGCATTCTAGAGGGAGGAATTGTAACCCTTGGAGACGATACTGAAGGACTAAACTTCAAAAAGTTAGAAATAGTTTGTAAACACTACAATATTGATTTGTCAAAACCAATAAAAAAACTAACAAAAGAAGAACTAGATATCATTCTTTATGGAACAGATGAAATAATTCACTTCAATTACAGTAGTAAAAGTGGTAATACATTCAATAACTATGGTACATTCGAAGGAATAATAACCAATTTAGAAAGAAGATACTTAGAAACTACTAGTACTTGGATAAGAGAATGGTTAGAAAACTACATGATTGAATTACCATGCCCAACATGTAAAGGATCAAGATTGAAAAAAGAAGTACTATCAGTTTTGATTAATAATAAAAATATATATGAACTAACACAACTAAGTATAAGAGATTTATACAACTTCTTGGAAGACATAAAACTAACAAAAGAACAAGAACAAATATCAAAACTATTAATAAAAGAAATAAAAGATAGATTAACATTCTTAATAAATGTTGGATTAGATTACTTAACATTAGATAGAATGGCAGGATCACTATCCGGAGGAGAATCACAAAGAATAAGATTAGCAACTCAAATAGGTACAAGACTAACTGGAGTTTTATACGTTCTAGATGAACCAAGCATTGGACTACATCAAAGAGACAATGACAAACTAATAGATGCAATGCTTGAAATGAGAGACTTAGGTAATACCTTAATCGTGGTAGAACATGACACTGATACCATGAAAAAAGCAGACTTTCTAGTGGACATCGGACCAGTCGCTGGTGATAAAGGAGGATACTTAGTGTCAAGTGGAACACCACAAGAAGTTGCAAACGACGAAAATAGTTTAACTGGTAGATATTTAAGTGGCAAAGAATGTATTGAGACACCAAAAACAAGAAGGAAAGGAATAAAAAAAGAACTAAAAGTCATCGGAGCCAAAGAAAATAACCTAAAAAATATAAGTGTAAACTTTCCGCTCGGAGTATTTACCTGTGTAACCGGAGTTTCAGGAAGTGGTAAATCAACCCTAGTAAACGAAATACTATATAAGACCATAGCAAATAATCTTTACCCAACAAAAGAAAAACCAGGAAAAGTAAAAGAAGTAAAAGGACTAGAAAATATAGACAAAGTAGTTCATATATCACAATCACCAATTGGAAGAACTCCAAGAAGTAACCCAGCAACATATACTGGAGTATTCGATGAAATAAGAGAACTATTTGCAACAACCAAAGAAGCAAAAATGTTAGGATACGATAAAAGTAGATTCTCATTCAATGTAAAAGGCGGAAGATGTGAAGCATGCCGTGGCGACGGAGTTAAAAAAATAGAAATGCATTTTTTACCAGACGTTTATGTACCATGTGAAATATGCCATGGAAAAAGGTATAATACAGAAAGCTTAAAAATAAAATTTAAAGGAAAAAATATTCATGATGTACTAGAAATGAGAGTATCCGAAGCATTAGAATTCTTTGACAACATTCCAAAACTAAAAAGAAAGTTAGAAGTATTAGAAAGTGTAGGACTAGGATACATAAAACTAGGGCAACCAGCACCAACTCTATCCGGAGGAGAAGCATCACGTGTTAAACTAGCCAAAGAATTACAAAAAAAACCAACTGGTAAAACCCTATTTATTATGGATGAACCAACAACAGGTCTACATACACACGATATCAAAAAACTACTTGCCATAATAAATAAAATAGTGGATAATAAAGATACAGTAATTGTAATTGAACATAACCTTGATTTAATAAAAACAGCAGATTATATAATTGATCTAGGTCCAGAAGGAGGAAAAGAAGGCGGTACAGTAATAGCGACAGGAACACCTGAACAAATAGCGCAAGTAAAAGAATCCTATACCGGACAATATCTTAAGAAATACTTATAAGGGGGAATAATATGAATCCAATTGCACTATCACTTGGACCAATAAAAATATACTGGTACTCCATAATAATATTACTTGCCATAATATTGGCATCAAAATTACTATTTAAACAAGCAAAAAAACAAAATATAAAAGAAGAATTTTTAACTAATTTAATATTCTATGGAGTTCTATGGGGAATACTCGGAGCAAGACTATACTACGTTTTATTCAATCTTGACTACTATATACAAAATCCTATAGAAATAATAGAAATATACAATGGAGGACTAGCAATCCATGGAGGAATAATAGCCGGAGCAATATTCTTTATATACTACTCAAAAAAGAATAAAATAAACTTCTTAAAAATATTCGACCTAACAGCGCCTGCCTTAATATTAGGACAAGCAATAGGAAGATGGGGTAACTTCATAAATCAAGAAGCTCACGGACCAGCAGTTCTAAAACAAACACTAGAAAACCTTCCAATACCAAACTTTGTAATAAAAGGAATGAATATCAATGGTACATATTATCATCCAACATTCTACTATGAATCAGTATGGGACTTTCTAGGATTCATACTACTAATAATCTTAAGAAAAAAACTAAATCTAAAAACAGGGCAACTAACCGGAATATACTTTGCTTGGTATAGTATTGCAAGATTCCTAATCGAATCATTAAGAACAGATTCATTAATGCTTGGACCAATCAAAGTAGCACAAGCAGTATCAATAATTTTATTCTTACTAGGATTATATTTAATTTTAAGAAAGAAAAAAGATACAAGAACAAATAGAAATAAAGAAAGGAATGATATAAATGAAAACTGATTATGATGTAATAGTAATAGGAATGGGTCCTGCTGGAATAACCGCAGCTATCTATCTAAAAAGAGCAAACCTAAACTGTTTAGTAATAGAAAAAAATGCACCCGGAGGATTATTAAATAAAACATCAACAGTAGAAAACTATCCTGGAATAATCCAAATAACTGGGCCAGACCTTGCTTATAAATTCTATGAACAATTAAATGCTCAACAAATACCACAAAAATTTGAAGAAGTAAAAGAAGTTATTGATAATAATGACTATAAAAAAGTTGTAACTAATAAAGGAGAATACACTGCTAAAAAGGTAATAATTGCTATAGGAAGAGAACCCAAAAAATTAAAAAATACAAATGAAGAAAGACTCGAAGGAAAAGGAATAAGTTTCTGCTCTTTATGCGATGGTGCTTTATATAAAAACGAAGAAGTATCAATCGTGGGCGGAGGAAACAGCGCTCTAGAAGAAGCCCTATACCTATCAGATATATGCAAAAAAGTAACAATAATAAATCGAAGCGATTCTCTAAAAGGAGATCCTGTTCTAATAGATAAAGTAAATGATAAAGAAAACATCGAAGTAATAAATAACAGTGAAGTAAAAGAATTCCATGGAGAAAACGAAAAACTAGAATACGTAACACTAAAAACAGATAAAGAGGATAAAGACCTATATGTGAAAGCCTGCTTTATATTTATAGGATACGAACCAGCAACAAAATTCTTGAAAAATCTTGATATTTTAGACGAAAAAGGGTATATTAATGTAGATGAAACAAGAAGAACCAAAATAAAAGGAATATACGCTGCCGGAGACATTGTAAAAAAAGAAGCATATCAAATCATAACAGCATCATCAGACGGAGCAATCGCTGCAGTATCTTGTATCAAAGACTTAATGAGTTAGAGGTGATAAATTGAAGCTAAACAATCACGGTTGGGGAATGATGGTATTCCTACTACTAGTATTTGTATTACTGATGGTTCTATTTATCGCAGTAAGTGGAATAAGTGCATTATAAACTATTTGAAAAACACAAAAAACTATGCTATAATATAGACATATTTCATAAATCAATGACGAAGAGGAGTAAATTACTAAGTATTAAAGAGAGGTAGTGTAAGCTGAAAACTACTATACAAAGTAATCGAAGGTAGCTTCTGAGTAATTATTTGAAATTAGTAGAATAATTCGTACTTATGCGTTAAATAAGAATAAGGTAATATAATATTACAAAATAAGGTGGTACCACGAACATTTCGTCCTTTGGATGAGATGTTTTTTAATTATTGAAAGGGAGTGTTTAAAATGTTAGACAAAAAATACAATCATAAACAAGTAGAAGAATCAAAATATGAAACATGGTTAAAAAATGACTACTTTAAAAGTGGAGACTTAACTAAAGAACCATTCTGTATAGTAATACCTCCACCAAACGTAACAGGGAAGTTACACCTTGGACATGCTTGGGATACAACAATACAAGACATTCTAATAAGATATAAAAGAATGCAAGGATATGATGCTTTATGGCTACCAGGAATGGATCATGCCGGAATAGCGACTCAAGCCAAAGTAGATAAAAAACTAAAAGAACAAGGAATAAATCCAAGAGAAATGGATAGAGAAGAATGGTTAAAAATTGCATGGGAATGGAAAAAAGAATATGCAGAAAACATTCATGCACAATGGGCAAAACTAGGACTATCACTAGACTATTCTAAAGAAAGATTTACTCTTGATGAAGGATTATCAAATGCCGTTAAAAAAGTATTCGTAGACCTATACAACAAGGGATTAATCTATCGAGGAGAAAGAATAATAAACTGGGATCCTGAAGCCTTAACAGCCCTATCAAATGAAGAAGTAATCTACAAAGAAACAAAAGGAGCATTCTATCATATAAAATACTACATCGAAGACGAAGATAACTATCTAGAAATAGCAACAACAAGACCAGAAACACTATTCGGAGATACCGCAGTAGCGGTAAATCCAAAAGATGAAAGATATAAAAAGTACATTGGTAAAAATGTAATACTACCAATTGTAAATAAAAAAATCCCAGTAGTCGCAGACCAACACGCTGACCCAGAATTTGGAACAGGAGTAGTAAAAATAACTCCAGCCCATGATCCTAACGACTTTGCTGTTGGACAACGTCATAATCTAGAAAGAATCATAGTCATAAATCCAAATGGAACAATGAATAAAAATGCCTTACAATATGAAGGTTTAGATAGATTTGAATGCAGAAAACAATTAGCAAAAGACTTAAAAGAACAAAATCTTTTAATCTCAGTTGAAGAAATAACCCATAATGTAGGATACTCAGAAAGAACAGACGTAATGGTTGAACCTTACCTATCAAAGCAATGGTTTGTAAAAATGAGACCACTCGCAGATAGAGTATTAGAAAACCAAGAAAATAAAGAAACAAAAGTAAACTTCGTACCAGAAAGATATGAAAAAATAATGAATCACTGGATGGAAATAACTTACGATTGGTGCATATCAAGACAACTATGGTGGGGTCATAAAATCCCAGCATGGTACAAAGATGATGAAATATATGTTGGAATAAATCCACCACAAGAATCAGGTTGGACTCAAGATGAAGATGTACTAGACACATGGTTTTCAAGCGCTCTATGGCCTTTTTCAACATTAGGATGGCCAGAAAACACAAAAGATTTAAACAGATACTATCCAAACAATGTTCTAGTAACAGGATATGACATCATTCCATTCTGGGTAAATAGAATGACATTCCAAGGACTAGAATTCACAGGAAAAAGACCATTCAAAGACTGCTTAATCCACGGCCTAATAAGAGACAAACAAGGAAGAAAAATGTCAAAATCATTAGGAAATGGTGTTGATCCAATGGACGTTATAGAAAAATATGGAGCAGATTCCTTGAGATACTTCCTAACAACAAACTCATCACCAGGAATGGATTTAAGATACGACGAAGAAAAAGTAGCATCAACATGGAACTTCATAAACAAGTTATGGAATGCATCAAGATTCGTTCTAATGAACATTGAAAACTTCAAAAAAGAAGACTACACATTAGAAAACTTAACAGAAATAGATAAATGGATATTAACAAAAACTAATAAAACAATAAAAGAAATAACAGAAAATATGGATAAATATGAATTCAATAATGTAGGTAACACTCTATACAAATACATATGGGAAGACTTCTGTGATAACTATATAGAACTATCTAAAAACAACTTAGAAAAAAACACAACCAAAACAGTTCTACTTGAAGTCCTAACAAACATAATTAAAATGCTACATCCATTTATGCCATACGTAACCGAAGAAATCTATCAAATGTTACCAGTAAAAGATCAAGAAAGCATTGTAATAAGTAAATACCCTACATACAACAAGGATCAAATATATGAAACAGAAGAAAAATTAATAGACAAACTAATCGAAGACATAACAGGCATAAGAAATCTAAAAGTAGTAAATGAAATTACAAAAGATGCTAAAATCAAAATAAATAGTAACTATGAAGAACTATATAAATTTGCGCTAAAAATAAAAGATGACCAAATAACAAAAGAACAACCAACAGATACAAAAGAATACAATTATAAAAGTGCAAACATCGAAATAACTTTCTATCAAAAAGGAAAAGAAATTAACAAAGAACTGTTAATAACAGAAATAGAAAAACTAAAACAATCAATAGAAAAAAGAACAAAGTTACTATCAAATGAAAATTATGTAAACAAAGCACCACAAAACATTGTAGAACTAGATAGACAAAAACTAAAAGAAGAACAAGAAAAACTACTAAGTTTAGAAAAACAATTATAAGAAGCCAACCGCTTCTTTTTTCTTATCATTTTTAATAAACAATAAAATAAAGAATATACTAGTAATGGTGACTAACTATTAAAAGTCAATAGTAAAATTGAAATTCTTGATAGTTTGTTATAAATTGGAAATTATCCCAT